>JBIOVC010000422.1:0-13680 GCA_044867545.1 Hyphomicrobiaceae bacterium
GCCAGACGAGATAGAGGCCTATCAGCGTGATCAGGATCGCGCTCGCCAGATCGAACGCCGGGGCCCGTCCGCCGGCCGCGACCGATCGGCTGATCACGGCGACGCCGGCCATCACCAGCAGCACCGCCATGCCGACATGGGTGATCGAGAGCAGCCCTGCGGTCGCAATGCCCTCGACCAGCTTACCCGGCCTGCCTAAGTGGTAGGACACGAGGACGCTCTTGCCGTGTCCCGGCATGAACGCATGCGCGATGCCGAACAGGAACGTCGAGGCCACGAGCGCGATCATTCCCGGCATGTCTGTCGCCGCCCGCATACCTTCGCCGATCCCGCCGTAGAGCCAGCGCTGGATCAGAATGAGCGTGTCCATGCGGATTCCTGTTGCGGCCGCGAGCCGAGGTGGGCGTCACCCAGCGAGGGGAGCGTTCCTACTCCACCTTCCAGGCGGCCGTGGACGCGCCGGCGGGGCCGATCATGGTCAGCTCGAGCGTCGCGCCCTTGAGGCGGGCGATCTCGACGCCCTTCGATAGATCGATCTCGAACAAGGCCCGGTCCGGCGCGGGCTCGCCGACCTTCGCGGCCATCGGCAGGTAGAGGTCGCCGGGCGTTGCCACGAAGAGGTCGGCGGCGGACGTGCCGGACGGCACTTTGACCTCGAACGTCAGCTTCGGCGCGGGGCCGTCGAGCACGGCTGACGCGCTGACCAGCGCCGGCTCGCCTGGCTGCTTATCGCCGCCGCCCGCGCGTGGAACGCGCGCGAGCGCCGCCGCCAGCTCGGGCTGCAGGATGGTGACCGAGCCGGGCATGACCTCTGCCTCGAATGTGGCCTCGGCCGGAACGCAGATCTCGCGGCAGATGCCGTACGCCAGCGCGAGCTTCAACCGGACGGGGCGTGAGGGGTCGGTGAGAGTGAGCTCGATAGGGAACACCGCGGACTTCTTGTAGCCGATCGATTGGCCGGTCTGATCACCGAAGCGGTAGGGCGCCGGAAAGAGCACGCGCGCATCCGCGAGGTTGACCGAGCCGGTCCAGTCGAAGCTCGGCGGAATGCCGCCTGCATCACCCGGCTGCTTCCAGTATGTCTTCCAGCCGTCCGCCAGCTTGATCTCGACGCCGGCGATCAGGCGGATAGTTCCGTCGATCTCGGGCCGGCTGCCGATGAGAAGGCGCGTGCTCGAGCCATGGCCGTGCTGCCACGCCGTCGCGACACCGCCGGCGGCCGCCGGCAGCGCCAGCAGCAGAAGGGCCCATGCGGCCAGCACGTGACGCTCGAGTTGCACCGCTATTCGACTCCTGCCCGTCCGGATCACTGCTGCCTGTTTAGCCCCCGCCCGGCGGGGTGCAAATCACGAGTGCCTGACCGCCTGCGAAGGAAAGAGATGGTGAACGTTGCGTAGCATTTACAGCCTTCACAGGCGTGTGATCCTCAGTCTACTCTCCGCAGATGCGCGGAACATCAAAGCGGCGAAAGGCCTCCGGCACCGACTATCTCGACGGTCAGCTGCTGATCGCGATGCCGGCGATGTCGGACAAGCGGTTCGCGCGCTCCGTCGTCTACATGTGCGCGCACTCGGCGGAAGGCGCGATGGGTCTCATCATCAACCAGCGCGCCGCCAACATCACGTTCACCGGGTTGCTGAAGCAGCTCGGCATCGTCGGCAAGTCCGCCGAGGAGACGGTGCCGCCGGAGATGCTGGCGATGGCGGTGCACGTCGGCGGTCCGGTAGAGACGGGGCGCGGATTCGTGCTGCACAGCTCAGACTACTATGCGTCGAGCTCGACACTCAGGATCGACAAGGAAGTGTGCCTCACCGCCACCATCGACATCCTGAAGGCGATGGCGAACGGGCGGGGGCCCGACCAGGCGATCCTGGCGCTCGGCTACGCGGGATGGGCGCCGGGCCAGCTCGAGAGCGAGATCCACGCCAACGGATGGCTGATCTGCCCGTCGGATGCGGACATCGTGTTCGATCCGCAGCTTGAGCTGAAGTACGACCGCGCGCTGTCCAAGATCGGCATCGACCCGTCGCATCTCGTCAACGACGTCGGCCACGCCTGAACGGGCAGCCAGCGCCTTATGAGGTGCGGCGCGGATCGGCGCTGAACGCCACCTCCAGGCGGCGGATCTGCATGGCAACCGGATTGGCGGCGGCTGCGTCGCTTTCCACACCGGCGACGACCATCGCGCGGTCGAGCTGAACGATGCGCTCGCCAAGCTGATGGCTTTCCTCGATCAGGCTCTTCAGGCCAGGCGGCAGCTCGGCAAAATGCATGATCTGGGAGGGGCGACCTTGGGCGCCAAGTCTCAGGCGCGTGCGCTTGCGGGCGGCCTCCTCGGCGGTGATCTCGCCGTTTCTCAACGAGCGCCGGATCAGCAGCCAGGAAGCGAGCTCCAGCAGCCGCGTTGTGAGCCGCATGCTCTCATTGGCGTAGGCGATATTGAGTGGGGGTTTCAGCGCTTTCGCCTCGCGGCGGCCCTCGCCGTCGAGATACGCCGCGGTCCGCTCCACCAGCGTCATGCCCTCCTTGAAGATCGCGTTGAACTGCTCGGATCTGGCGAAGCGCTCGCCGAAGGACACGGTGACCGGCGCCTCGGAAAGCGCGCCGGACATCTTGGAACCGTTGCTCATCACTCTACCGACCCACACCACGACGCCTTGAGACCTCAGCCCGAACCCCGCTCGATGATGAGCCGAGGCTCGCACACGCCGGTTAACAACTTGCCCCAAAATGGGAGTGTTTCAAGGCAGAGGTGCGGCGTGGGCACAAGAAAAAAGAGCCGCTCCATTGAGCGGCTCAGAGTCAACAGGGAGGCGTCAAACAGAGCGGCAGGGCCGCTCAGAATCCAGATGTCTGGATAGGTGCACCCTAACCGGCGCAGCGTGAAGAAAGTGTAAACCGGACTCGGCTCGTCGCGGCGCAGTGTCTTAACGGGGGTGCTTCCCTCTCTCCCGCGAAGCGGGGAGAGGGCTAGGGTGAGGGGCAGGTGCACCACCAACGTCGGAGCAAGCTCCTGCCCCTCACCCCGACCCTCTCCCCCTCGTGAAGGACGAGGGGGAGAGGGGGAAGCGCCACATCACCGCTTGAAAATCGCGTCGGCCGCCTGCTGCTGGGAGCGCCGTGACGTCAGCGTCGCTCTGACCCGCTCGATCTCGCCCTGGAGCGCGACGATGCGCGCCTCGAGCTCATCGATGGAGAGCGCCTCGAGGCTCGCGCCGACGATGACCTCGCGCTTCGGCTGCGGCCTGACGTCGTCCCAGTCCATGAGTTTCCTCCTTACATCGCTGTGCGCCCGCTCGCCTTGCGCCGCCTCCGCCGATCGGGCAACGTCTGCGCCCACCGCATTTCGCAGCAGCAGGAGTTCCGGGCGATGAGCCATGTCGTGCCGCCAACCATGACCGCGGTCGAGATCAGAGGCAAGGGCGGGCCGGAGGTGCTCGTCGCGGGAACCCTGCCGACGCCGCAGCCGGGACCCGGACAGATCCTGATCCGGGCGGCCGCGGCCGGGGTCAACCGCCCGGACGTGTCGCAGCGGCTCGGCCACTATCCGCCGCCGCCCGGACACTCGCCGCTGCCCGGCCTCGAGGTCGCCGGAGAGGTCGCCACCGCAGGGGCCGGCGTTCAGCGCTGGAAGGCCGGCGACAAGGTCGTGGCCCTCGTCAACGGCGGCGGCTACGCCGAGTACGTGATCGCGGAGGAAGGCTCGGCGCTGCCGGTGCCGGCCGGCCTCGACATGGTGCATGCCGCGGCGGTGCCTGAGACCTTCTTCACGGTCTGGCACAACGTGTTCGAGCGCGGCGGCCTGAAGGCCGGCGAATGGTTCATGGTGCACGGCGGCACGAGCGGCATCGGCACCACCGCCATCCAGCTCGCCAAGGCGTTCGGCGCCAAGGTGATCGCGACGGCAGGCTCCGACGACAAGTGCCGGGCGTGCACCGAGCTCGGCGCCGACCGGGCGATCAACTACCGGCGCGAGGATTTCGTCGCCGTTGCAAAGGAGGCGACCGGGGCCAAGGGCGTCAACCTCACGCTCGACATGGTCGGCGGCGACTACACCGAGAAGAACATCATCGCAGCGGCGGAGGACGGCCGCATCGTGCAGATCGCGACGCTCGGCGGGGCCGAGGTCAAGATCAACCTGGGACGGCTCTATGTGAAGCGCGTGACGCTCACCGGCTCGACCATGCGGCCGCGCTCGCGGGAGGCGAAGGCGGGTTTCGCGCGCGCGCTCGAGGAGAAGGTGTGGCCGCTGTTTGGGGCGGGCAAGCTCAAGGTCGTGCTCGATTCGACGTTCCCGCTGGCGCGGGCGGCGGACGCACACCGGCGCATCGAGGACGGGAACCACATCGGCAAGATCGTGCTGACGATGTGAGCGGGCCGGTTCAGAGGGCGCGCAGCGTTCACAAACGACTTAGGTTGGTCGGGCTGAGCGCACGCGAAGCCCGACAGCAACGCTCGTGCCTGGCTTCTATAGATCATCGTCGGGCTTCCGCCGGGGTAAGCCCGGCGTCAGCACCGACCTACGGCGCGCGCGATTCGAGCCGGTCTAGGCGATCAGTCGCTGGCGAATGGCTTCGCTGACCGCGTGGGTGCGGTTGTGGGCGCCGAGCTTGTCCTGCGCCTTCCGCAAGTGGCTCTTCGTCGTCTCGGCGCCGAGCTTCAGCGCCTTCGCTATCTCCGCGTTCTGCTTGCCGATGGAGGCGAGCCGCAGGACCGCAAGCTCGCGCGGGGTCAGATTTGCACGCTTGCCGATCCGCTTCGCGTCGTTGTCGAGCAGCTTCTCCAGGCGGATCGCCGCAAAGTTGGCAGCCATGAACAGCAGTGCGCGCGACTGCTGGGAAAAGCCCGCGTTCAAGACCTTAGGTGACCAAAAGGCGACCACCCAGCGCGCACCGACCGGGCAGGTCAGGCCGTCGCGCATGCCGTGCTTCAGTGCGAGCTCGTAGGGCCAGCGGTCGATGCCGATCGGCTCGAGCAGCTTGCAGCTCTCGGTCCAGGTGTAAGGGGCAAGGCTGATCCGCGCCATCATCAGGCCAGGGTCGTAGCCAGCGCGGGCGAGGCTCGAGTAGTCGTCCCACCAGCCTTCCGGGCTGTCCTTGTGGAGAAAGACCGTCAGGCCGACCTTGATCTGGCTCCAATCGCCGAACTTGAGCGGAAATCTTCCCGCCCCGAGAACGTTGAGCAGACGGTTGGCGGAGACGATATCGTGCAGGGCCGACAGGATCTCCATCGGGCTCGTCATCTCCTCGACGCGTTGAGTGTAGTCGAGGATCTCGTCGCGCAATTCGCGTTCCGGCATGGTTTGCCCCTCGGCCGGTGTGGAGGAATCCTTTTCCGCCAGTCGCCGGAATCGGGTCAATGGCTACCTCTCATTGCTCGGGGCAGCGGCAGCCACTATTGGTAATCGAACACGGGCGATTTCAGGGAATACCCGGATATTAAATGGTTCCGGTTCCGTGTTGCGTCGGGTTATGCACGCGACTTTCCTTGGCACCGACGCGAGACACTGGCCGGCCGACGGCGACCCAAGCCTCTCCCAGATCTCAGCTCCTCCGCACACATCGCTGGTCGCCTTAGCCGGCGAACGGCTGCCGCAGCGCAGCATCGTCGAGCTTGCCGATGCGCTCGAGATCGATCGCGGGAAGGCCGAGACAGCCGCGCGGGCGGCCGTGCCGATCCTGTTCGCATGCCTGTCGATCGTGGCGTCGCGGCCGCACGGCGCGCAGAGGCTCTCGCGGCTGCTCGAGCGGCGCCAGATGGTGTCGGCCGAGGTGGTGACCGATGCAGGCTGTCACGGCGGGCAGCGGATCGCGGCGGCGTATGGCGTCGGGGTGCTGCGGGAGCTGCTCGGGAACGAGGCGGTCGACTCGCTCAAGTCGGCGATCGCCGACTTCTCCGGCACCGCCCGCCATCATGCCGGACTGATCCTCGGTGCGGTCGCGGTGGTGGTCGTCGACATCCTGGCCGAGCGGCAGCGCAGCGAGCTGCTCTCGGCCGATGCTCTCACCCGGCTGCTCAGCCAGCAGAGCGATCAGATCGTCGCCGCCATCCCACGGGGGTTCAGCAGCCGCGGCACCGGGCTGCTCGGCCATCTCAATCCGCCAAGCACGGACCGGCGCCGGCCGCCGCTGATCGTCGGCAAGGTGCAGCCGCGCGCGACGGTCCACCGGCTCGCGCCTGATGTTCCGCCGACAGACGATAGAATCCGGGATCACGCTCCGGCGCTGACGTTCTTCGCGCTGGCGCTGCTGGTGGCGCTGTTCATTGCCGGCGCCGGCCTGCCGGGGTAGGCCGCATCACGGCTCGACCAGGCGATTGCGGATGGCGTACCTGACGACGGCGGCGGTCGAGGTCAGGTTGAGCTTGCGCATCGCCGCGGCGCGATGCGTCTCCACGGTCTTCAGGCTGATGTTGAGCACACTGGCAATCTGCTTGTTGGTGCGTCCCTCGGCGATGAGCTGCACGACCGTGCGCTCGCGCGCGGTCAGGATTCCGCGGTCGCCCTCGGTCGTCGTCAGGAACGACTCGAGCAGCGTCTCCGAAACGCGGCTGGTGAAGAACGGCTTGTGGGCGGCAAGCGACTGCACCGCGGTGATCAGGAACTGCTTGGCGTCGGACTTCAGCAGATAGCCGCGCGCGCCGGCCTGCAGCAGGTCGCGCATCAGCGTCTCGCTCTCGTGCATCGTGAAGACGAGCACCTCGGTCTGTGGCACGCGCGTGCGGATCTGGCGCGTCGCCTCGACACCGTTGAACACGGGGAGCGAATAGTCGAGCACCGCCACGTCCGGCTTGGTGGCGATCGCTTTCAGAATTGCCTCCTTGCCGTCGGTCGCCTCCGCAACGACCTCCCAGTTGGGTTGCGCCTCGAGAATTGACCGCAGACCAGAACGCACAACCTCGTGGTCGTCGGCTATCAGTATTCGCGTCACCAAAATCTCCACGCCCAGAGGCTTTCGGCAGGCTCAAGCAATTTTTCCTATTTTGTAAGCTAACCTAATGCAACTTTTGAGGCATTGGAGCAAACCCTCAGTTCAAGCAGGAATAACCCGAATTGAAAGCCAACATCTCTCTTTATCTCAAATTGAATCGTAAATCTAATCTGGCATCGTTAATTCAGCCGACCGCTTGTGCCGCCTCCCCCTCGTCCCGGCCGAGCGGCAGGCGGGCGAGCACGGTGGTGCCGTCCGGCCCGGTGTCGATATCGAGGTCGCCGCCGAACCGGTGCAGCCGCGCCCTCATGCCCGGGATGCCAAGGCCGTACTGCATATGCCCGTCGTCGGTCGACGCGGCGAGCTCGGAAATGCCGCGGCCGTTGTCGCGGACGAGAAGCCTGATCTCGTCGCCGCTCATGTGGACGTCGATCGACACTTTGGTTGCCGCGGCATGGCGGTGGACGTTGGCCAGCGCCTCCTGGATCACCCGGAGCAGTGTGCGCTGCAGCGAGATCGGAAGGTCGTTGACCGTGCACGGGACGCGGATCGTGGTCCTGAGGCCGGTGCGGCGGCCGAAACCCTTGATGTAGCTCTGCAGGCTCGCCTTCAGGCCGTCGCTCGCCAGATGCGGTGGGTGCAGCAGGAAGGTCGAGACACGGAGCTCCTTCGTCGCCTCCTCGAGCGAGGTTTCGATGTCGTCGACGAGCTTGCGATCGGAACCGCTCTGGTCCGTCTTCGCCTTCAGGCTCATGATGTTCAGGCTGGCGGCGACGAGGTGCTGGGCGGTCGAATCGTGCAGCTCCTGCGCGATCCGCTGACGCTCCTCCTCCTGCAGCGCAAGCAGGCGCTCGGACAGCTCGTTCAAGGCATGCCTCGCCTCCATCACGTCGGTGATGTCCTCGTTGGAGACGACGATCTTGGTGACGCCCTCGAGATTGAAGCGGGCGGCGCTCATCTGGAACCAGACCTGGCGGTCGTCGAGGGTCACCCGGCATACGAGCCGGACGGCGTCCTGGTCGCCGGCAAGGATCGAGCGCAGCTCCCTCGATATGCGATGGGCGTCGTGCGAGCTCTTGAAGCGGCGATCGCAGAAGGTGAGGTAGCCCTTGCCGACGCCGGCGTCGCGGAAGCCGTGCGCCCCGGTCCATTTCTCCCACGCCTTGTTGACGGCGATGATCGTTCCGTACCCGTCGAGTATCGCCACGTGCGCGGAAAGCGCGTCGAGCGAGGCCTGCAGCAGCTCCTTGGTCCGCGCCGCCTCCTGCTCGGCCAGCTTGCGCTTGGTGACATCGTGAAAGAAAAGGGTCGCGCCCTCCGGCGTCGGGTAGAAGTGGAGGTCGAGCCAGCGTCCGTGGCTGAAGGCGGAGCGGATCTCGAGGCTCGCCGCCTGCTGCTTCTGGAGCAGGGCGCGAATCGCGGCGTCGTGCTCCGGTGAACTCAAGCGGAGCCTCGGATACGGCTGTCCGATCGCCTCCTGGCGCCGCAGGCCGAGCCACTCCAGTGCAACCGGATTGATGTCGGTGATGCGGAACGCGCTGTCCATCGTCAGATAGCAGTCGCTGATGCTGGCGAGGATGGTGGAAAGCCGGGCGTTCATCGCCTGCAGCTCCGCCTGCACCCGCTTGACGTGGTCGATGTTGCGGGCGACGCCGACAACGCGTGCAACGCGGCCGTCGGCATTGCGCGAGAATACGACGTCCTTGCTGCGCAGCCAGCGGTACTTGCCGTCGCCGCCGATGATCCGGAACTCGTGACTGGTGACGGCGCCGTCGGCCAGGAACTCGAGCGACGCCAGATGCCTGTTCACGCCGGCGACGTCGTCAGGGTGAAGGAACCTCTGCAGCCGAGATCCGTCGATCCGGCGGAAGTAGTCGGGCTGGTAGCCGACCACCTCGTCGATACGGCCGCTGATGAACGCAAAGCGCTGGCCGATGACGTTGTAGACGTAGATGACGTCGGGGGACGCATCCATGATCCGCTGCAGCAAGCGGCGGGCGCGCTCGGCCGAATCCCTGGCGTCCCGGTCATGGGTGACGTCGCGCGCGCTGCCGACGATCAAGAAGGGCTTGCCGGTGCGGGGGTCGTTTACCGGCGCGAGACTGGTGTGCCAGCGGCGCCGCCCGCCCGGCAGCTCCAGGATCTCATCGTAGGAGATCGGCTTGCCCGCCCGCGCGCAAGCGCGATAGTTGGCGGTCACCGCGGCCGCGATCTCGGATGGCAGACACTCGTGCGGCTCCTTGCCGGCGAGCTCGGCCTGGCGGAGCCCCGTCAGCTGCTCATGGATCGGGTTGAGGCCGTCGAAGACGAAGCGCTCATCCTCGGTCACGCGGACGGCGAAGAGGCTCTCCGGCATGTGGCGCCAGAAGGTCTCATAGCGGGCCTCGGCGCGGACCAGGTCGGCCGCAGTCGCGCGAAGGCGGCCCTCGGTCTCGTTGACCGTCGAATTCAGCTCGTGAAGGGGGATTACAACCTCGCGCGCCATGACCCAGCCGATCGCCATCGACAGCAGCAGGAGCACGCCGCCGAGCACGCCAGAATTGCGGAGCGCGCTGTTCCAGGAGGCGTCGACGACGTCAAGCGGGACCTTGACCGCCACCGTCCAACCTGAAACGTCCGATCTGGCGTAGCTCACGAGCAGCCGGCCGACGGCGCTGCTCTCGCCGATAAACTGGCCGGTGTCGCCTGCGGTGAGCGCCTGCGCCAGCTTCTGCGGCGGATGGTCGGGGTCAGGCTTAGTCTTCTCGGTCGGCGACGTGCTCGCGATCTTGTCCAGGTTGCGATCGAATACGGCGATCAGCCAGTCGGTCGGCACCCTCGAGGATTGCAGCAGCGAGCGCAGCCGGGTCTCATCCATGACAGTCGTCAGGAAGTATTCGCGCTGCCCGACGACCCCGTCGACACGGACACCGACGGTCGCACCGTTTCCATTGGTGCCGAACGGAAATATCCGGTTCGAAATCCAATAGCCGTGCTCGCGTAGCTGGCCAAGCACGAGGCGGCGCCGCGGCGAGCCCGTCCACTCGAGAGGGTTGGCATCCCCATAGGACAGCCGAGTGTTGGCGATCTGGCGCTTGTCGTCCCAAAGCGCCAACCACGAGCCGGCAGGCGCCGGTGTCGCAATCAGCTGGTCGTAGAAGGTCTTCAGATCCTCGCCCTTGAGCGCCGGCGAGGTCGAAAGGCCGCGCAGAAGATTGAGACGCGAGCCGATCTCGCGGTCGAGCATGTCGGAGATCGATGCGGTGCGCTCGAGCGCGTGGAGCGCGAGCTGCTTTCGCTGCTCTTGCGCATTCATCAGCAGGAAGGTGGTGACCGAGCCGAACACCAGAGCGGCGGTGCCGGCGATGGCAGCCATCAAGCGACCGCGAAGATGCCGCCCGTATCGATACGGCGCGGTCAAGTCGCTCGGTCGAACTGCCGCTGTCACAAGGAGGCCCCCCAATTCCGACCAGAATTTTCTGTCGTGCAAGGGTCCCGCACACCCGCCCCGAAATTCGCACATTGCGAATGCCCAGCTCAATGCTGAAGATTATAGAAGCGTTAACGATTACGAAATGATCGGTAGAAACCCGGACATCGTAGGGGCGAAACTCCGGACTTGCCGCCCGTCGCAGCAGGGGTTTCCCCTGATCCCGGAGATTTGACGGCATCCGGCTGGCGAGCCCGTTCCAGGCCTCGAATTCACCTTGATCGCCCTCTCAGCACAGCCCGCAACTGCCTTTCAGGGAATTCGCCGATGGCCGGATGCGGAGGCCCGGCCGATGCTCGCCTCGGCCCACGGAACCGGTCGGGTGACCCATGCTTCGCAGCGAAAACGGCCTGAGCTCTGCCGACCGGAGCGCACGCGCAAGAACTGCCGATAGGCGTTTCGAAGGTATGATCCACGTGCCGGGCGGCACGTTTCGCATGGGGTCCGACAGCCATTACCCGGAGGAGGCGCCGGCCCACCGCATCAGCGTCGATCCGTTCTGGATGGACGCGCATCCGGTGACGAACCGGCAGTTCCGCGAATTCGTGCGCGCAACTGGCCACGTCACGTTCGCCGAAATCCCGCCGGACCCGAAGGACTATCCGGGCGCGCTGCCCCACATGCTCTACGCCGGCTCGCTCGTCTTCACAAAGCCCGAGCGAGCCGTCGATCTGAAGAACTGGGGCGATTGGTGGGGATTCCTGAAAGGCGCGAATTGGCGCCACCCCTACGGTCCGAAAAGCTCGATCTCGGGGCTCGCCAATCATCCGGTCGTCCACGTCAGCTACGCGGACGCGATCGCCTACGCGAAATGGGCCGGCAAGGACGTGCCGACAGAGGCCGAATGGGAATTCGCCGCGCGCGGCGGACTCGAGGGCGCCGAGTTCGCGTGGGGGGACGAGCTCAACCCCGGCGGCAAGCACCTCGCCAACACATGGCAGGGCGAATTCCCGCGCGATAACCGGGCCGCGGACGGCTTCGAGCGCACGTCGCCGGTCCGCGCCTTCCCGCCGAACGGCTATGGTCTCTACGACATGATCGGCAACGTCTGGGAGTGGACCAGCGACTGGTACTCGCCCAAGCACGAGGCCGATGCTCCGAAGGCCTGCTGCATCCCGGAGAACCCGCGCGGCGGCGGCGAGGCCGGCAGCTACGATGCCTGCCAGCCCAGCATCCGCATCCCGCGCAAGGTGCTGAAGGGCGGCTCGCATCTCTGCGCGCCCAACTATTGCCGCCGCTACCGGCCGGCAGCGCGCTTCCCGGAGCCGGTCGATACCTCGACATGCCACGTGGGCTTCCGCTGCGTCATCCGTGGGGACAAGCCGGCGTGATGGCCCGAGCAGCGACAAAGACGCAAACGTTGCTGGCGTGGCTGTTCGTCATCGTTGCGAGCGTGCTCGTCGCGGCAGGCATGCTTTGGTACGGGTCCTCCGCGGACGTTCACGGTCGCATCTGGCGCGACATCTTCCAGCGCCCGACTGAGGCGATGAGCTTCCGCTTCATCCTGCAGCCGTGCATGGCGATGCTCGCTGCGGTCAAGGATGGCATATGGGACGCGCGCACCGGCCGCCCGCCCTATTTCCTGACGGTGCTCAGCGATCCGGCTAAGCGTCCTGCGCTGCTGCGCGAAGGGGTGGTGGCGACCGCCCAAATCATGCTGCTCGCCATCGCAATCGACGTTGTCTACCAGCTGACCGTTTTCAAGACCTTCTATCCGGCCGAGGCCGTGATCATCGCGATCCTGCTCGCCTTCATTCCGTACGTGCTTCTGCGCGGGCCTATCGCACGAGTGGCGCGCTGGCTTGGCGTCGGCCCGCTCCATAGCACCGGAGGCCCAGCGTCATGACTCGCGTGGCGGAGAGAGAGCACGTCACGGCAGTGTCGGAGTCCGACGCGATCTCCGTCGAGCTGTCGTCGCGGCGCACGGGGATGTCGTTCCAGCGCACGCGTATGAGTGCAGACCGCACGCTGATGTCGGTGATCCGCACCTCGCTGTCGCTGATCGGCTTCGGCTTCACGATCTTCCAGTTCTTCGAGAAGCTCCGGGAAGGAAACGTGCTCGCGACGGCAGCGCCGGCGCGCAACTTCGGCATCACGCTGGTCGCGCTCGGCATCGTCATGCTGGTCCTCGGCATCATCTATCACGTGCAGTTCATGCTCGGGCTTCGCGCCGAGCGCAAGAACATGAAGGAGGACGGCCTGATCCACGCCGAGAGCGTCTTCCCGGTGTCGCTCACACTCATCACCGCGGCGGTCCTGCTGCTCATCGGCATCGCCGCCATCGTCAGCATGCTGTTTCACATCGGGCCGTTCGGGTGAACGGGTGATTTCACCGAACTGAAAGCGATCAGACCAGAGGAGCAGGAACGCACATGGCGAAGTCATCGAAGTCCAACAAGCCGAACATCCTCGTCATCTGGGGCGACGACATCGGGCAATCAAATTTGAGCTGCTACACGCACGGTCTGATGGGTTACCGGACGCCCAATATCGACCGCATCGCCAAAGAGGGCATGCTGTTCACCGACTACTACGGCGAGCAGTCCTGCACCGCCGGCCGCTCCTCCTTCATCACCGGGCAGAGCGTCTATCGCACCGGGCTCTCCAAGGTCGGCATCCCTGCCGCTCCGGTCGGCATGTCGGACAAGCTCGTGACCATCGCGGCGCTCTTGAAGGAGCAGGGCTACGCCACCGGACAGTTCGGCAAGAACCATCTCGGCGACATCAACCACATGCTGCCGACCAACCACGGCTTCGATGAGTTCTTCGGCAACCTCTACCACCTCAACGCCGAGGAAGAGCCGGAGATGGACAACTATCCAACCGACAAGGACATCCCGGGATTCCGTGACAAGTTCGGTCCGCGCGGCGTGATCCATTCCTGGGCGACCGACAAGGACGATACGACCGTCATGCCGCGCTGGGGCAAGGTCGGCAAGCAGAAGATCGAGGACACCGGCCCGCTGAACAGGAAGCGGATGGAGACCTGCGACGACGAATTCGTGGCAGCGGCCATCGACTTCATCAAGCGGCAGGAAAAGGCCGGCAAGCCCTGGTTCGTGTGGCTCAATACGACCCACATGCATTTCATCACACACACGAAACCGAAGAGCCTGAAGCAGGCGGGCCGGTGGCAGTCGCCCTACCACGACACCATGATCGACCACGACAAGAATGTCGGGCAGATGCTCGATGCGCTCGACGAGCTCGGCATCGCGGACAATACGTTCGTGCAGTATTCGACCGACAACGGTCCGCACCGGAATTCCTGGCCGGATGGCG
>JBIOVC010000423.1:0-2151 GCA_044867545.1 Hyphomicrobiaceae bacterium
GCATGCGCGGATCGGCGAGCTTAGCCTCGACGCAGGCGCGCGCCGGCAGGCTCGATGGACCGGTCCAGGCGCTCCAGACCTCGTTCATCTGATCTCGGGTGCGGACATCCGGGAGCCAGATCGTCGCCGAGACGAGCTTCGACTTGTCAGTGCCCGCAAGCGTGAGCAGGCGATCGATGTCCTTCAGCACCTGCTGCGTCTGGCCCTTGACGTCCTGGGTCAGGTCGTCGGCGACGATGCCGGCCGTGAACACGAACCCGTTCGCTTCCACTGCCTTCGAGTAGATCTTGGACGGCAGGTGTCGGGTGATCTGCATTGCCGGCTCCCGTTCTGTTGCTCGGCGACGTCTTAGCACGGGGAGCGCCGGGCGGCAGCCCCGTCCTTGGCCTGTGCTCAGCGGTCCGGCTTGCGGGCGACGACGCGGCAAACGGCGCATCGGCCGCCGTGCGTGCGTCCCTCGAAATCGGCCTCCGTCTCCTCGAGCACCAGAAACTCGGCGCCCGCGAAGTCGCGACGCATCATCTCGACCGAGCACAGGTACTCGAGGATCTTCGGCCCGCCGACGGCGCCCTGCTTGCGCATCTCGAGCTGCCGAGGTCCGAATGCCTCGAGGATCAGCAGGCCGCCGGGCTTCAGCGCTGCCCAGGCGGAGGCGTGCGTTCGCTCTCTGACCTCGGGCGGGAAGTGGAGGAAGCTCAGCACGACAACGTCGTAGACCTGCGCGGGCCACGGCCAGGTCGTGACGTCACCAACGCTTGCGTTGATCGAGACGCCACGCTCCGCGGCCAGCGCCTTGGCCTTGCTTACGCCTACTGCAGAGAGGTCGAAGGTGGTGACATCGAGCCCCTGCATGGCGAGCCAGACGCCGTTTCTGCCTTCGCCGTCTCCCGGCACGAGCGCCTTCTGGCCGGGCTTCAGGAGGCCCTGCTGAGCCTTCAAGAACTCGTTCGGCTCGGTGCCGTAGTGATACCCGGGCTCGCCGTAGCGCTCGTCGAACCGCTCGGGGCGGCGATCGCCCACCTCATTCGCCTTCACTCTTGCACCTCGATCATCCCTGCCATCCTCGTGGCTTGCCAAGCTAGCCATGAGATGTACACCGTCAACCGCGAATTGCCGGCGTGCGACGCGGCGGTCAAGCGGCACTCGGTTAGGCGAGGATGGACGCAGAGACGGGAAGACAGGGGGCCGTCAGGGGCCGGCCCAAGGGCGACATCGTGCGCGCGATGGGCTGGATGGCCGTCACGCTTGCCTCCTTCACACTCGTTGCGGTCTCGGGGCGGGAAGCCGGGCGGGTGCTCTCGACGATCGACATGATGTTCTATCGCGGCCTCATCTCGCTCGCGATCCTCCTCACCGCAATCCGGCTCGCCGGAATTCCGTTCGCCCGGTTTCGCAGCGATCGGCTTGGCCTGCACACGCTGCGCGGCGTGGTGCACTTCGGCGCACAAGCGGCATGGCTGTACGCGCTGATCCTGATCCCGCTCACGGAGCTTTTCACGTTCGAGTTCACGGCGCCGCTGTGGGTCGCGCTCCTTGCGCCGCTGCTTCTCGGAGAGACGCTGACGCGGACCAGGCTCGCTGCGGGACTGCTCGGCTTCCTCGGGATTCTGATCATCGCGCAGCCGGGCGTCGGCAGCATCAGCCTCGGCACGCTGCTCGCACTCGGCAGCGCCGTCGGGTTCGGGCTGTCGATCGTGGTCGGCAAGCTCCTGGTGCGCACGGATATGCCAATATCGATCCTGCTCCACATGATCTTCATTCAGGCGGTTCTCGGATGTCTCGCCGTGCTGCCGGGACCCGCACTCCCCGACGCGGTGACGGCGGGATGGCTGCTGGCACTCGGCGTATTCGGGCTCACCGCACACTTCGCCCTTGTCCGGGCGTTCGTTCACGCCGATGCGATGGTGGTCGCGCCGTTGGACTTCCTGCGGCTGCCGCTGATCGCGCTGGTCGGCGTGACGATCTACCAGGAGCCGCTCGAGTGGGCTGTGATGATTGGCGCCGGCATCGTGGTGGCGGCCAACCTGCTCAATCTCTCAGGGGAAAGACGGACGGCCGCCGTCCGGCACACGCGCGGGTAGCATCGCAGCCACTGCGCGTAAGCAGACTGGGGGTAGTGTCTCAGTTTGAAAACCACAGGGGCCGTCATCC
>JBIOVC010000424.1:0-2420 GCA_044867545.1 Hyphomicrobiaceae bacterium
CAGGATTGCAGCGGTCTGCGCTGCTCCATCGAGATCGATAGCGTTCGTGGCCGGCGCCAGCGCCAATGCGCGCTTGATGGCATCGGCCATCTTCCCGGCGTCGAGGCCCGTCTCGCTCACCGCAACCGCAAGGCCGCGCTCGTCGAGCAACACCGCGCGCCGGGTCTGCTCGGTCTCACCGGCAGCAGCAAAGGGGACCAGTACCGCGCGGACGCCGGCCCGGAGGATATCTGCAACGGAGCCATAGCCAGCCTGCGAGATCGAGAGTCGGGCTGCCGCCAACACCTGCAAGAGATCTGGGACAAAGCTCGCGAGCTCGACGCCGTGTGATGCGGCAAGGCGGGAGATTGCCGCCGAATCGGGCTCGGAAACGTTCGTTCCCGTGATCGCGAGCCAGCGCGCGTCGGCAAGCTCGGTGAGCGGTTTGGATCGTATCGCGGCCTCGAGCACACCCTTGCCCACGGCGCCACCGCCGACCGAGACCACCACGTCCGAGCGAGGCTCAACGGTGCGCGGCGTCGATGGAAGCTCGGGCGCGACCAGGCCCGAATAGCTGATCATGTCGGCAATCGAGCCGGCCAAGGGAAAGGTCGCATCGAGCCGCACAAGAGCGGGGTCGCCGTGCACGATGACGTGGTCGAAGTGCCGGCGCAGCGTGGCGAGCGTCTCCTCGTTGCGGCCGGGCTTCTTCTGCTCCTGCAGGATGTCGCGGACGGAGCTGACGACGATCGGCCGCGGCTCTGTAGCTGCGATCCTCCCGAATAGCGGGTCCAACTCGAAACGCATCTGCCGGCGCCCGAAGGGAAAGGCCTCGATCAGCACGACGTCCGGCCGCGACGCCTCGAAGGCCGACAGCAGGGCGGCGCGGCGGGCCGCCTTCGCCGATGCATCGAGCGGGCGGCCGTCGGCTGATCTCAGGTCGGCAAAGCCACCGGGTCCGGCGCTGATGGGCGGCAGCTGAATGACGCGTGGGCCATCGATCTCAAGGCCCGGGATGGGCCGCCCGCCGAGGACGAGGTCGACCTCAAAGCCGTCAGCGACCAGCGCGCGCGAGATGCGGAGCGCGCGGAAGATGTGGCCGACGCCCAGCAGGTTCTGCACGTAGAAGAAGACGCGCATGCTTCATTCGGCGGCGACACGGACCTCGGTGCGCTCAGCGTCCTCGCCGAGCGAAGAGCCGAGCAACCGGCTCAAAGTCGCGACACCTTTGCCCGCGTCGAAGGACTGGCGGACGTGCCGCTCGGCAGCGGCGCCAAGCTCGGAGCGCAAGGCCGGGTCGCGCATCAGCCGCTCGATCGCCGCTGCTAACGCTTCGGGATGCTCAGGAGGGACGAGGAGGCCGGTCACCTCATCGCGGATCAGCTCCGGCACCGCGGCGGCGTCCGTCGAGATGCAAGCGAGGCCCTGGCTCTGCGCCTCCATCAGGACGTTCGGTATGCCGTCACGGTCGCCGTTGCCGGCGATGCGGCAGGGCAGCACGAAGATGTCGGACGCCCGATAGGCGACAAGCACGTCCCGCTGGCTCTTGGGTCCGGTCCAGACGATGCAGTCAGCGATGCCCAGCGCCTTTGCCTGGGCTCTGAGCTTCCTCAGCTTGTCGCCGCCGCCAATGTGGGTGAACGTCCAGGAGAGATCCGGCGGGAGACGCGACAAGGCCTTGAGCAGGATGTCGAAGCCCTTCTTCTCCACCGCACGACCGACCGCGAGCAGGCGCACGGGGCGCGCGGAATCCGATCCGTCGCGCGGCTCGGGCGGTTTGCCGGAGCGCGGGAACCTTGCGAGGTCGAGCCCGTGATGGACGAGGTGGACCTTGGAGGCATCGTCTGCATGCAGAGCGAGATGGGCGCGGCCTGCCCCGGTGCAGGTCGTCACCCAGCGCGCCGCGCCGACGTTGGCGGCGAGCTCCCAGCCCCGTGACGTCCAGATGTCCTTGGCGTGGGCGGAGCAGCTCCAGGGCGTGCCGGTCATGATGCTGGCGTACCGCGCCACCGCCGAGGGCGTGTGGATGAAGTGGGCGTAGAACCAGCGGACCTCAGCCGGCAGCTCGGCGGTCAACACCAGCGCCTGACCGAAGCGCCGCACGCGGTTGGGGGTCGGGTCGCGAAGGAGATCGCGCGCCCACGTGCGCAGAGCCAGCCCAAATCCGGGAAACCGCCGCGCGACAGCCAGGGACCGCAGCACGCGCAGCGGCTCCTGATAGAGATACTCGGGAAGATAGGTGACGGGCGCGCGGATCTCGGCGTGGATCGGGTGATGAGTGGGATCGGTCGGGTGGCGCAGCGAGAAGATGGCGAGACGATGCCCCGCCTGCTCCAACCCCAGCAGCTCCTGCGCGATGAACGTCTCCGAGAGGCGCGGGTAGCCTTTCAGGATGACGGCAATCAGTCCGGCCATCGATGGCGCCCTCAAGCCGAGATCGG
>JBIOVC010000425.1:0-3971 GCA_044867545.1 Hyphomicrobiaceae bacterium
TGCCGCACCCCGCGCTCGGCGATCACATGATCGGCGAAGTGCCTGACCTTGCCGGCGCTGCCCTTCAGCACGTTGACCTCCATGCAGCTCTCATGATCGAGATGCACGTGCAGCGTCGCGATCGACATGTCGTGGTGATCGTGCGACGTGCGCGTGAGCCGCTTTGCAAGATCGCGGGCAGGGTGGTCGTAGACATAGACGAGAGCGCCGAGGCAGTCGCGCTCCGTGTCGGTTTCCGCTTCCGCCTGCTGCAGCCCCGACCGGGCAAGGTCCCGGATCGCCTCCGACCGGTTCTGATAGCCCCGCGCGGCGATGAGCTTGTCGAGCGCCGCCATGAGCTCCTCGTCGAGAGTGATGGTCACGCGTTGCATGTCTCGCTTCCCGCCTCGTTGGATGCCGCCTCGGCCAGTATATCCGCTCACCTCGGCCGCGTGCGACAGTTGCACAGCCGGCCCCATCTTCTTTAGTCTGCACAGAAGACCGCTGGCAGACATGGGGAAACGCAATGACTGTGGCGACCAAGTCCAAGCTGGAGATCGTGCCGCTGAGCCGCTACATCGGCGCCGAGCTGCGCGGCATCGATTTGCGCGAGCGGCCCGATGACGCCACCCTCAAGGCCATCTACCAGGCCTGGCTCGATCACCTCGTCATCGTCTTCCCCGGCCAGACGCTGTCGCAGGAGGACCTGGTTCGCGTCACCGGTTATTTCGGCGAGATCGGCGAGTTGCATCGCCCGCCCAAGTACCGCCCGCCGGGCTTCTCCCGGATGCTGCCCGGCATCATGCTGATCTCCAACATCCGCGAGAATGGCGAGCCAATCGGCGCGCTGCCCGACGGCGAGATGATGTTCCACCACGACATGATCCACGCCGAGGTGCCGAGCAAGGCGACGATGCTCTACTCGGTCGAGATCCCCTCGACCGGCGGCAGCACGCTGTTTGCGAGCGGCTATGCCGCCTACAACACGCTCGATCCCGAGATCAAGAGCCGGCTCGAGGGCCGCAAGGCGCTCCACCACTACAACTACGGCTCGACCGTCAAAGGCGA
This sequence comes from Hyphomicrobiaceae bacterium, assembly GCA_044867545.1. Taxonomy (GTDB): domain Bacteria; phylum Pseudomonadota; class Alphaproteobacteria; order Rhizobiales; family Hyphomicrobiaceae; genus DATLZB01. The sequence goes on from JBIOVC010000425.1 coordinate 1,048, forward strand.
CGGCAAGGGTACCGAGGCGTTCGCCGAGTGCGTGCATCCCGTGTTCCGCACCCACGACGATACCGGCCGCAAGGCGATCTACGTCAACCGCTTGATGACGGTGAAGATCCTCGACTTGGCCGAGGACGAGAGCGAGCGCCTTCTCAATCTGCTCTTCGACCACTGCGAACAGCGCCGCTTCGTCTACGAGCACGCCTGGCGCCTCGGCGATCTGCTGCTCTGGGACAACCGCTGCTCGACGCATGCGCGCACCGACTTCCCCTCGAGCGAGCGCCGGCTGATGCTGCGCACGACGATCAAGGGCACGGTGCGTCCCCATTGACGCGAGCTGATGGCGTAAGGAGCGGGGGTTCAATGAAGGTCGTCAAGTTCGATCCCAACGTCCGAGCCGACGACTTCGACCTTGCGCTTGCGTCCTTTGCCGACGTCGAGCTCGTGCGCGTCGCCGATCAGGCCAAGATCAGGTCCGCGCTGCCGGGCGCCGAGGTGCTGATCATCGGCAACCGCTTCTACACCAAGGAGATGGCGGCGCTCGTCCGCGAGCACGGGACCTCCCTTGCCTGGATCCAGTTCCACACCTCAGGGATCGACGGCGCCAAGGCCGCCGGCCTCCCCTCGGGCGTGATCGTCACCAACATGCCGGGACGCCGCGCCTTCGCCGTCGCCGAGCACGCAATCGCGCTGATGCTCGGCCTCGTGCGGCGCCTTCGCGACACCGAGGCGGCGCGTGCCCGCCGGTTCTGGACGCGCGACACCACCTCTCCGTCGATGGACAACCTGGCCGGCAAGCATCTCGTCCTGATCGGGCTCGGCTCGATCGGCCGCGAGATCGCGCGCAAGGCCAAGGCTTTCGACATGCAGGTGACCGGCATCAGCCGCTCGGCGGGCGAAGTGCCCCACGTCGACCGCGTGCGCCCGCGCGGCGAGCTCGAGGCCGCCTGCCGCGAGGCCGACATCGTGGTGCTCGCCGCCACCCATGACGACAGCACGCACAAGCTCGTCTCGCACGAGCTGCTCGCGGCGATGAAGCCGTCGGCCTATCTCGTCAACATCGCCCGCGGACAATTGATCGACGAGCTGGCGTTGATCGATGCGCTGAGAGAGGGCCGCATTGCCGGCGCCGGCCTCGACGTCGCCTGGACCGAGCCGCTCCCCGCCGATCATCCGTTCTGGACCATGCCGAACGTGTTGCTGACGCCCCACGTCGGCGGCGCCGGCAGCACTGCCTACGGCGACAGCATCGGCCGCCTGTTCGCAGCCAACCTCGAGCGCTGGCGGGCGGGCAAGCCGCTGTCGAACGTGGTCATAGCGCGCACGCCCTGAGAACTGCGCTCAGCGACAGTAGCTGCGCTTGCTGCGGCGCTCCGCAAGATCGAGATGGAAGTGATCGCGGTGCGCGTCGTTGGCCTCCGGGCCGAGCACGGTCTTGAAGGTGCCGCAGGCGTTCTCGTGCAGCCGGTGCAGGAACCGCTCTTGGAGTGCCGGCTCCGGCTGCTCCGACGACAGCCCTCCGGGCACGACCGCCTTCGCCTTGCCGGCAGGCACCGGCGGCGCCTTCGCTCCAAGCTTCATCTGCGCCGTCTGGATGGCGCGCTGCACTTCGCGCCGGCCGATCTGCGGCAACGGCGGCAGCTCCCGCCCCTCCGGGTCCTTGGGCAATACCGACACTTTCGTCTTCGTCGAGGGCTGAGCAGCCTTCGCAGCCTTGGCCTTCGCTTCCGCCAGGCGCTGCGCCTCGATGTCCCGCGCAGTCGCGCCCCAGTGCTTGAGCACGTGCACCGTGCGCCCGTCGGCGGTGGTGAACGACGAGATGTCGATCGCGTTGGCGAAGGCATGCTCGCTGATCGCAGCGTCGACCAGCCCGTAGCGGTTCCGGCACGAGTACGAGCCGCTCGAGATCCGCGTGATCGGGCTGCCGAGCAGCTCGCGCGCCGCCGGCTGCAGACCCTGCTGGACCCACTTGTGCAGCGCCACCACCATCCGGCAGTTGAGCGGCACCGCCGGCCGGAACTCGACCCTGTCGGCGCCACCGACACTGCGGAGCGCAACCGGCGCAGGCGTGCCGCATTCCCCTTTCTTCAAAGGCTCTGCCACCTCGATCTCGGCGGCGATCGGCGCCAGCAGCCGGACGCACTCGCGGAGCCCCTCGATGACCTCGGCATCCGTCCAGACATCGGGCGGCGGGGGCGCAGGCTCGGGCAGCGGCACCACCTGTGGGCTTGCGGCGGGAGGCGCGTTCGAAGCGTGCGCACCGGGCGGCGAATGTGTGGGGGCGGCCTGCTGAGAGCCCGGTGGAGGCGCGGTCGTGGTCTGCAGGTTTCGCGACGGCGGCTCAGGAATCACCGGTTGATCCCCCTCCTTCGCCAGCGTCTTCTTAGCCTCGGGCTCGGGGCTTGCCCCACCCTTCTGATCGGCCCCGCGCTTCGACGGCACGACGACGCGCTTGGCGGTGATCCTGCGCTCGGCCACCGGTTGCGCCCGCTCGGTCGAGCTTGCCACCGCATAGGGCTCGAGCGGCTGCTGGACGCCCCACGCCGCCGGCCATAGCGCCAGCAGGCCGACGCCGGCGATCGCAAAGAGCGAGAACCGTTTCGACAGCAATACGAGGGCCTTCGCTGCAAAGTCCATGCGCGCTGCGCCTTTCTCCTGCCCCCGGCGATCGGCGATACACCATAATTGTTAGTCTGCAATTTACGGCAAAACTCCGCCATTGCCTGCGAAAACAACCCACGCTGCGCGGGCTCCTTCTCCCTTAGCGAACGCACGACCCCCGGCCTCGTGCCAAGTTGGTAACGCACCTGTTCCGTCTCATCGCACAATGGGATAGAAACAAAACGAGAAAGTGGGCCCATCCGGCGAGCAACGAGGCCCGCGGCAAGAAGTTGGGGGAGTCCGTCATGCCCACGCCCCTGATCTGCACTCAT
>JBIOVC010000426.1:0-5484 GCA_044867545.1 Hyphomicrobiaceae bacterium
AAGTGGGCGAGCCGCAGGGCCGGCGGCAGCGCCAGCAGCCGCCGTTGCCCCTCCACCCAGGCTGTCACCGCGACGCAATGGGCGGCGAGCAGGCTCAGCCAGCGCGGGGCGAGATCGTCACGCACGAGCGGGATCAGGGTCACCGTCATCGGGAACAGGCGGATGCCGGTCAGCGAGACGGCGATCGCGGCGGCGAGGATCGGGGTGCCGCGCGCGAACTGGTCGACGAGCACGACCTGGCCGGGGAGCGCGTAGAAGATCGCGGTGAGGAAGAGGGCGTGGCCGAGGTCGAAGCCCGAATCGCGGGCGAGCGCGCCGAAGCCCGCCGCGCTCGCCAGCAGCACGAGGCCGGGGGTCTGGCGCAGGACCACGTAGCCGCGCAGGAAGGCATCGAGCCGGGTCGCGTCCGCGGCCCAGGATGGCGCGGCGCTCTGGCCCGGCTCGGAGTTGGGAGACGACGACACCGGCGGACCCGTTCTTTGCCGAGGGACCGCCAGCCTATGACATATTTTCAGGCAGCCGCCGAGGGGCGGGGCGCCCCTCTCCACTCCCTCGCGAAGAGGGGTTTTCAGCTATTCCTTCTTCGGGGGGACGGTCGGCACGGTGCCGGTCGAGCGGCGGGGCTCGCGCTTGTCCTTGGGACCCGGTAGCGCCTTCCGCGGCGTCGCCTCGATCAGCGCGGTCTCGGGCTCGGCCTCCTCCTCGCCGCCGTCCTCGCCGTCCTTCGGCTTCCGCTTCGGCTCGGCCGGGATGTACTCGAAGCCGAGGACTGCATCCTCGCCCTCGCCCTTGACCAGGACCTTGACGGTGCCACCGTGCTCGAGCTTGCCGAACAGCAGCTCGTCGGCGAGCGGCCGCTTGATGTGCTCCTGGATCACGCGGGCGAGCGGGCGGGCGCCGAACTTCTCGTCATAGCCCTTCTCGCCGATCCATTTGGCGGCGGCCTCGGTCAGCTCGATGGTAACACCACGGTCGGCGAGCTGGGCCTCGAGCTGGAAGATGAACTTCTCGACGACCTTGGTGATGACCTCGGGCGGCAGGCCGGAGAACGCAATGGTCGCATCGAGCCGGTTGCGGAACTCCGGCGTGAACATCTTGTTGATCGCGTCCTGGTCGTCGCCCTCGCGTTTGGCGCGGTTGAAGCCCATCGGCGCGCGGGCGAGGTCCGACGCACCGGCGTTGGTGGTCATGATCAGTATGGTGTTGCGGAAGTCTACCTGCTTGCCGTTGTGGTCGGTCAGCTTGCCGTGGTCCATCACCTGCAACAGGATGTTGAACAGGTCAGGGTGCGCCTTCTCGATCTCGTCGAGCAGCAGCACCGAGTGTGGATGCTGGTCGACACCATCGGTCAACAGCCCGCCCTGGTCGAAGCCGACGTACCCCGGCGGGGCGCCGATCAGCCGCGAGACGGTGTGCTTCTCCATGTACTCGGACATGTCGAAACGGAGGAGCTCGACGCCCATCAGCGCCGCGAGCTGCTTTGCCACCTCGGTCTTGCCGACGCCGGTGGGACCAGAGAACAGGTAGCAGCCGATCGGCTTCTCCGGCTCGCGCAATCCCGCCCGGGAGAGCTTGATCGCGCTCGCCAGCTGCTCGATCGCGTTGTTCTGGCCGAACACCAGCCGCTTCAGGTCCTTCTCCAGGTTGGACAGCACCTCGGCGTCCGACTTGGTGATGGTCTTCGGCGGAATCCGCGCCATGGTGGCGACGGTCGCCTCGACCTCCTTCACCGTGATCTTCTTCTTGCGCTTGCCTTCCGGCACCAGCATCTGCGAGGCGCCGGTCTCGTCGATCACGTCGATCGCCTTGTCGGGCAGCTTGCGGTCGTGGATGTAGCGGGCAGAGAGCTGCACCGCCGCCTCGATCGCGTCGTTGGTGTACTTGAGCTTGTGGAACTCCTCGAAGTACGGCTTCAGTCCCTTCAGGATCTCGATCGAATCCTCGACCGTCGGCTCCTTGACGTCGATCTTCTGGAACCGGCGCACCAGCGCGCGATCCTTCTCGAAGTGCTGGCGGTACTCCTTGTATGTGGTCGAGCCGATGCAGCGCACGGTGCCGGACTGCAGCGCGGGCTTCAACAGGTTCGACGCATCCATCGCGCCGCCGGAGGTGGCGCCGGCGCCGATCACGGTGTGGATCTCGTCGATGAAGAGGATCGCGCCGTCGTAGTTCTCGATCTCCTTCATCACCGCCTTCAGGCGCTCCTCGAAGTCGCCGCGGTAGCGGGTGCCGGCGAGCAGCGCGCCCATGTCGAGGGCGAAGATGGTGGCGTTGCGCAGCACATCCGGCACATCGCCCTTGACGATCTTGCGGGCGAGGCCTTCGGCGATGGCGGTCTTGCCGACGCCCGGATCGCCGACGAACAGCGGGTTGTTCTTCTGGCGGCGGCAGAGCACCTGGATGGTGCGCAGCACCTCCGGCTCGCGGCCGATCAGCGGATCGATGCGGCCGTCGCGCGCCTTCTTGTTGAGGTTGACGCAGTAGGCGTTGAGGGCGTCGATGCCCTGCTTCTTGCCTTCGGTGCCACCCTCGCCAGTGCCCTCGTCCTCATCGACGCCGCGAATGGTGCGCGGCTCGGACATGCCCGGCCGCTTGGCAATGCCGTGAGAGATGTACTGCACAGCGTCGTAGCGCGTCATGTCCTGCTCCTGCAGGAAGAACGCGGCGTGGCTCTCGCGCTCGGCGAACATGGCGACCAGCACGTTGGCGCCGGTCACCTCCTCGCGGCCCGAGGACTGGACGTGCACGACCGCGCGATGGATGACCCGCTGGAAGCCGGTGGTCGGCTGAGCCTCTGCCGGACCCTTCACCTCGAGGGCGGCCAGCTCCGCATCCAGGTAGTCGGTGATCCGGCGGCGCAGCGCCTCCATGTCCACGTTGCATGCGCGCATGACGCCGGCCGCGTCACGGTCGTCGATCAGGGCCAGCAGCAGGTGCTCGAGCGTCGCGTACTCATGATGACGGGCGTTGGCGAATTCGAGCGCCCGGTGGAGGGCAGTTTCGAGAGCTTGTGAGAACGATGGCACTTCTGTTCCTACTCCTTCTCAAGTGTGCACTGCAAAGGATGGCCGTGCTGGCGCGAGAAATCCATGACCTGGGTCACCTTGGTCTCGGCCACCTCGTAGGTGTACACGCCACAGATGCCGACGCCCTTGTGATGGACATGCAGCATGATTCGGGTTGCTTCCTCCCGACCCTTGTTGAAGTAGCGCTCGAGCACGTGCACCACGAACTCCATCGGAGTGTAGTCGTCATTGAGCAGCAGCACCTTGTAGAGATTGGGGCGCTTGGTCTTCGGCCGCGTCTTGGTGACGAGCCCGGTGCGCCCTTCCTCGTCGCCACCCTTGCCGGGTCCGCCCTTTCCGGCCATCAACCGCACCTGTCGCCCTGCCAGCATCGGCTTCACACAAACCTGCGTTCGCCCGGTTCCCGGTCCCTCGCCGGCACACCTCCCGTGCGCCGCGCACCACCCAAGATAAGCAACCTCGCCCTCATCGGCAAATGGGCATCCCCGATTGCGGATCAAGATCAGGGCACAAGCTGCCTCGCCGATGCGCCGAGGGCATCATCGGGCTTATTGTCCGTCGGCCGGCGGGCCCCGGCCCGACCATGCGCAGAAGGAATGCTCGCGACCTCGAGGAGAGCCGTCAGCGCGGCCCCTGCATGAGGCGCTCCATCGGCTTTGCCGCCTCTTTGGCGAGATCGGCGTACATCGAGCCGATCTTCGACATCTGCTGCATGTAGTCGTCGTAGCAGCGCTTGGCGTAGCCCGACTGAATCTCGATCGCCTGCTCGAGCGACTTGGCACCCATCAGCTTCTCGAAGGTTGCCGAGCCATCCTCGAAGGAGCGCTTGGTGTAGTCGCCCATCTCCGAGGCAATCGCCTGCCATCCCTTGTTCCACTCACCAAGCGCCTTCAGCGCGCTGTCCATGTTGGACTGGCCCATCCGTTGGAAGTCGTCGAAGTTTTTCATCATCGCCATGATCCCGATCGTTGATGGCACATCGGCCGCCGGTCGGTCCGCCCGCGGGGGCGACACCGCGACGCAACAAGAATAGTTGCAGTGCGGCAATTGTGCAATCCGGTGCCTCGTTTCGGCCTCGATTTGGAATCCTCTGTTAACCGGACGGAATGACGTTGGGGGTATTGTCTGCCGCCCGCTGAGGATGCTCGCCGAGAGCTTGCGGCGGCGCGTGAGGGATCCGTTTCTGATGCTCTTGTCTCGCTTCGTCAGAGCGATCGCGACTCTGCTCGTGCTTGCCGCGCTGTCGGCCCCCGCGCACGCGGCCGTGCGGCATGCGGCGCTGGTCATCGACGCCAACACGGGCACCGCGCTGCACGAGGATGCTGCCGACGAGCTGCGCCACCCGGCATCACTCGCCAAGATCATGACGCTCTATCTCGCGTTCGAGGCGATCGAGCGCGGGCGCACGAGCTATGCGACGCGGATTCGCGTGTCGGTTGCAGCGGCAGCCGCCCCGCCGACCAAGCTCGGCCTGGAAGCGGGGAGCGAGATCGCGCTGATCGATGCGATCAAGGCGCTGATCACCAAGTCGGCGAACGACATGGCGGTCGCGATCGCCGAGCACATCGCCGGCAGCGAGGAGCAGTTCGCGGCGCTGATGACCGAGCGGGCCCGTCAGCTCGGCATGACCGCTACCCAGTTCCGCAACGCCTCGGGCCTGCACGATCCGGAGCAGGTGACGACGGCCCGCGACATGCTGCGGCTGGCGCTCCGCCTGCAGGACGACTTTCCCGCCCATTACCGGCTGTTCGCGCTCAGGAGCTTCGTCTACGGCGGGCGCACCATCCGCACGCACAACAGGCTGCTCGCCAACTTCGCCGGCACCGATGGCATCAAGACCGGCTACATCCGGATGTCGGGTTACAACCTCGTCAGCTCGGTCCGCCGCGGCAACCGTCACGTGGTGGGCGTGGTGTTTGGCGGACGAACCGCCAAATCACGAGACACCACCATGCGCGAGCTGCTGACGGCTGGGCTGCGCCGCGCCTCACCCGTCAAGACGCGCAGGACGCAACCTGTCCTCATCGGCGCGCCGCAACCCGCCCGGCGGCCATCCGTTCCGGCGACGCCGCGGATCGAGGCGGTCCCCGCGCGCCCTCAGGCAATCGCGGCGATGCCGCAGCCGTCCGCTCCGGCGGTCGCCGTCCGGCCGGCCTCGCTCACGGCTGCAGGCGGCTTCGAAGTGCAGATCGGAGCGTTCGCCAGCACGGCGGATGCGGAGCGGGCACTCATCGCGGCGCGGGGCGCGGCCGGCGGGCTGCTCGTCGCCTATCCGGCGCGGACGGTACCGATCGCCAAGGACAACCGGGTCTACTACCGGGCGCGGTTCGGCGGCTTCGATGGCCCTGTTGCAGCCTCGACCTGCGCGGAGCTGCGCCGCAACGGCATCGACTGCTTCGTGTCGAAGGCGGAGTAAGACCATTCTCCCTCTCCCCCTCGTCCTTCACGAGGGGGAGAG
>JBIOVC010000427.1:0-2510 GCA_044867545.1 Hyphomicrobiaceae bacterium
TGATTGCGGTTGCCGTTGCGGGCGCTGCGATCCTCGTGCTGTTCGCCGGAGTGACGCCGGCGATGATCGCGAGCCAGACCGCGCGCGAGGCTGTTGCCGACAAAGTCCGGTTCCAGGCGGCCCTCGATAACATGTCCCAGGGCTTGTGCATGGTTGACGCAGACGGCCGAATTCAGGTCTGCAACCAGCGCTACGCCACAATGTACAGTCTCACCCCTGAGCTGACGAGGCCGGGCACCAAGCTGCGAGAGATCTCGCGCTATCGGCTTTCCATCGGGTGCTACTATGCCGGACTGACCGCCGAGGCGATCAGGGACGATCGCGTCAAGCCCGCCATGACGCTCAACGTCACGCGCGAGCTGACCGACGGCCGCATCATTTCCGTGTCGCGTCAGCCACTGCCGGATGGCGGCTGGGTCACGACGCATCAGGATGTGACGGAGATCCGGCGCGCCGAGGCCCGCATTGCCCATTTGGCGCACCACGATGTGCTGACCGACCTCGCCAATCGCACGCTGCTGCTGGAGCGGCTCGAGCATGCCGCTGCAGGCTTGCGGGAAGGCGATCGCGCGTGCGCCGTGCTGATGCTCGATCTCGACCGCTTCAAAGAGGTCAACGACACGCTGGGCCACGGCGCCGGCGATGCTCTGCTCAGGGCGGTTGCGGAGCGGCTGCGCGGCTGCGTACGGGAAGGCGACACCATCGCTCGCCTTGGCGGCGACGAGTTTGCCATTCTGCAGAATGTGACCGATCCAGCCCGCGAGGCCGAGACTCTCGCCAAACGGATCATCGAGGAGGTCAGCGCCCCCTACGAGCTCGACGGTCACCAGGTGTCCGTCGGGACCAGCATCGGCATCGCGCTTGCGCCAGGTGACGGCGTTGATCCCGACCAGCTGCTGATGGCGGCCGATCTCGCCCTCTATCGCACCAAAACTGCCAGCCGTGGCACGTTCCACTTCTTCGAGCCGGAGATGAACCAGCGCATGAAGGCGCGCCGCGATCTCGAGAGGGACCTCCGATCGGCGATAACCGCCGGCGAGTTCGAACTCTACTATCAACCGCTCATCAATCTGGAGCGTGATGAGATCTGCGGGTTCGTGGCCCTGCTGCGCTGGAACCACCCGCAGCGCGGTCTGCTCCTGCCGGCCGATTTCATACCGCTCGCCGAGGAGACCGGGTTGATCGTGCCGATCGGGGAGTGGGTGCTGCGGAGGGCGTGCGCCGAGGCCGCCGGCTGGCCCGACCATCTCAAGGTGTCTGTCAACGTCTCGGTCGCACAGTTCAAGGCCAAGAACCTGGCAAATGCCGTCGTCAGCGCGCTGGCGGCGAGCGGGCTTGCTCCGGGCCGGCTCGAGCTGGAGGTGACCGAGTCAGTCGTGCTCGAGGACAGCGATTCAGCGTTCGCCACGCTCACCCGGCTGCACGACCTCGGCGTGCGCATCGCACTCGACGACTTCGGCACCGGGTATTCCTCTCTCACCAACCTGCGCAGGTTCCCCTTCGACAAGATCAAGATCGACCGCAGCTTCGTCAGCGACCTGTCGGCGGCGAACGTCAATGCGCTGGCGATCGTGCGCTCGGTCGCACGGCTCGGGGTGAGCCTCGGCATGGCGACGACTGCGGAAGGGGTTGAGACCAGGGAGCAGGTCGACCAGGTGCGCGCCGAGGGCTGCACGGAGATGCAGGGCTATTACATCTGCCGGCCGAGCCCTGCCAGCGAGATCGCGAAGCTGATCGAGACCAAGGTCAAGCGCAGTACGGCGAGCGCCGCCTAGTCCCCAGCCAGTTCACCCGGGTCTATCGGCTTGCGGGCGCCGTGGCGGATGTGGTGGATGATCACCTCCCCCGCACCAACGACCTCGTAGAAGACGATATAGGGTGTGCGAGGAACCGCCATCCTCAGAATGTCAATGTTGCCAGTCCTCTGGCCCAGCCTCGGAAATGAAGCCAGCTGCTCGATCGACCGGCGAATTCGCTGCCCGACGGCCTCTGCCGCTCTCGGGTTCCGGCTGCGGAGGTACTCGCCGATCGCCGTGAGATCGTTGACCGCCCGGCCCGAGTATCGAACCGGCACGGGCTGTTTCACGTTCGGAACCTGGCGTACGCCGCCTCTACTTCCTCCTCGGTCGCGAACTCTCCCCGGCAGACAGCAGCCATCGATTGTTCAATCGCCGCCTGCTCTTCCGGCGAGAGCTCATGCACGACCGCGTCGCGCTCGGCCAGCCACATCAGAAGCTCTGCGGCTTCGTCCTGGCGTTCCGGCGGCCATGCCTGGACCGCCTCGAGTGCCTTTTCCAGCAGTCTTGTCATGATCCCATCCTAGGTCAGCCGCACCAGTATGTCATGAGATCCATTCATTCCGGCAGCGGGATGAACTCCTGCTCGTCGCCGGGCACCAGGCCGAACCGAGCGGTTCTCCAGTCCGCCTTGGCCGCATCGATGCGGTCCTTTGAGGACGAGACGAAATTCCACCAGATGTGGCGCGGTCCGTCCATCGGATCGCCGCCCAA
>JBIOVC010000428.1:0-5880 GCA_044867545.1 Hyphomicrobiaceae bacterium
GAGCTCAGACCCGGCAGGTCTGACTCGCCCCTATTTCCAGACTTCGCCACCTCCCCACCTGCGTTCCCGGGCGCGGCGCAGCACGGCAGTGATGCGCCGCAGACCCGGGATGTTCACGGATGCGGCAAGAACCGAAATGGGGAAGATCCCGGACAGCCGCGCCGGCAGATGCTGCGCTCCATGGCGCTCCGCTGAAGAGGGCGCGGCTTCCGGGAACGCAATTGGGGGAGGGACGGCGGACTGGGCATGGCGTCCGTTGGGAGGCAGCAAACGGGGTCAGACCCGGCAGGTCTGACCCCAATCGTGCGTGCTCGCGTGCGTCAGCTCTGGAGCTGCTTCGTCGCGGCGCCGCCAACGGCAATCGTCCGCGGCTTCATGCGCTCCGGCAGGTTGCGCACGAGGTCGATGTGCAACAGACCGTCCTTCAGGTCCGCGCCCTTGACCTCGACGTAGTCGGCGAGCTGGAAGCGCCGGTCGAAGCTGCGCTGGGCGATGCCGCGATGCAGGAACGCGCGCCCTTCGCCATTGGGCTTCTTCTCGCCCTTGACGGTCAGCGCGTTCTCCTTGGCCTCGACCTTGATCTCGTCGGGCGAGAAGCCGGCCACCGCCATGGTGATCCGGTACTCGTTATCGCCGAGCCGCTCGATGTTGTAGGGCGGGTAGGCAGAACCCTCCTCGCCGACGCCGGACACTGCGTCCAACAGGTTGACGAGGCGGTCGAAGCCGATGGTGGAACGATAGAGGGGGGCAAAATCGAACTGTCGCATCACAAGTCCTCCTTCGAGAAGCGAGGTGTGGAAGTGCCTACCCGGGTGGGGTCAGGCGGTTTCGTGCAGCCGGCAAGCGGCCTGCACGGGCAAAGAGGTGGGAACGGACGGTCGGGGCGTCAAGGGGTGGCGGGCGTCAGATTCTGCGGGTGCGACCTACGCACAGACTGGCAGGGGTTCCACCGGCTCGCGGCCGGTCGCCCGGCCTTGCGAGCCCCAATTGGGCGCTCGATGATCATATCGTATACGATATAAATCGTTCTATACTGTTTTTGGTATAACAACAAACATATCGAAATCGGTATATTGACAAATATACCACTAACGGTATATATGACGACATGGAAGGAACCGTGCATGTTCGAACTGCTAGGGACTTGGGGGCTGCCATCAAGCAAGCTCGCAAGGAGCGAGGTTTTTCCCAAACGGCCTTAGCAAGGGAGATCGGTGTTCATCAACCCAAGATATCGGCTGTCGAACGTGGCGCTCCTGGGGTCAGGGTAGGATTGGTTCTACAGATACTACGTACCTTGAATCTTGTCATTGCAGTGGAACCATCAAGGGCCGACCCACGCCCAAAAAAGCAGCGGTCAAAGGGTGCAGTGGACTACGTTGTCGATCTGGATGCCATCGCTAACACAGGTCTAAAGAGATGATCGATAGAACTCTTAAGGTCCTGATAGATGGCGACGATGCGGGGGTGATAACCCATCGTGCAGGTGGCAGGCATCGGTTCGAATATCTCGAAGAGTGGCAAGCCAACCGCCGCGCTATGCCGCTCTCCTATTCGCTCCCTTTGCAGCAGAGAAGACATGGTACACGTGTCGTAACCAATTTCATGTGGGGGCTGCTGCCTGACAATGAGAACACCCTTAGGCGATGGGGAACCCGATTCAAAGTCTCACCAACTAATCCATTCGCTTTGCTGGCTGCTATCGGAGAAGACTGTCCGGGGGCCGTACAGATAATGCCGTCGGATCTTGACCTGAAAGGACGGCAGAAGGTCAAGTGGCTTTCGTCAGGAGATCTCGAAAAGCGGATCATTGCACTAAAGAACGATGCAGGTGCAGGTCGGCTCGAAAGCGACACGGGCCAATTCAGTTTGGCCGGATCACAGGAGAAGACGGCTCTCTACCGAGTCAAAGACCGGTGGGGTGTTCCTCAAGGACGCACACCGACGACCCACATTCTCAAGCCGGAAACCGGTCGCTACATTCACATAGCCGCCAACGAGCATTTCTGTCTGCAACTGGCCCGTCAATGTGAATTGCCGGCAGCTCTGAGCGAAGTTCAGATCGTTTCGGGAATCCCAGTGATCATTGTCGAACGATTTGATCGGTTCCAAGCAGGCAATCTCGTCAGGCGCATACACCAAGAGGATATGTGTCAGGCGCTGGGTAAGCGGGAGAAGTATCAGCAGAATGGGGGGCCAGGAATCTACCAAATCATGGAACTTCTCCAGTTCTCCGACAGGCCGGATGTGGATCGAGATCGCTTCATGCGTGCACAGGTTTTCAATTACTTGATTGCTGGCACTGATGCGCACGCACGAAATTATTCAATCAGCTATGCTCCGGGAGGAGCATTTAGGTTGTCGCCGCTGTACGATGTCATCAGTGACCTGCCGCATATGAGAGGGCGCAGGAGACCTTCCATGCTGGCGATGACGGTTGGCGGAGAACGAAACCTTCGACAGATTTCGCATCGACACTGGGCGAGACAGGCTCTTTCTGTCCGCTACCCCCGCGACAAGTTATTCTTCCACCTTAGAGATCTTATCGCAAGACTACCGGAGGCAGCCGCGGAAGTTCGGAAGTCTTGTGTACACCAGGGCCTCAAGTCTCCCGTGATCGAAATTCTGGTTGGGGAGATAGGTGTAAGGTGCAGGCTCTTGAACCGGCTCTACGGCGCGGAATTCGCCGAGGTAGCTGCCTAACGCAGCAGAAGTCCTGGGATTCAGTCTGAGCGACCGAGCCTACCCCCCGCCAAACCGGGCGAGGATCGCGTCGCGGGCGGCGCGGGTCTCGGTGGTCCAGGCGGCCGCCTTGGCGGCAACCAGGTTGGCCTGGGACTTCAGGATCACGCCGCCATTAAGCACCTTCAGGCCATTGGCGGCGAGCGTGCGGCCAGTCGTCGTGATGTCGACGATGAGGTCTGCCGTGCCGGCGGCCGGCGTGCCCTCGGTGGCGCCGAGGCTTTCCACGATGCGGTAGTCGCCGACGCCCTTCTGTTTGAAGAACGCCCGCGTCTGGTTCATGTACTTGGTCGCGACCCTGAGGCGGCGGCCGTGGCGCCTGCCGAACAGCGGCGCCATTTGCTGCAGGTCCGACATGGTGGCGACGTCGAGCCAGCATTGCGGGACGGCGACGACGAGATCGGCGAAACCGAAGCCGAGCGGACGGAGCAGCTCGACGCGGGCGTCGGCATCGATGATCTGCTCACGGACGAGGTCCTCGCCGGCAATCCCTAAGTGGACCTCGCCATCCTTCAGCAAACGGACGATCTCGGCGGAGGAGACGAACGCGACCTCGACGCCGGCCATACCTTCGATCTCGCCGCGGTAGCCCCGCTCGCTGCCGGTCTTGCGCACGATGAGGCCGGCGCGGGCCAGCGCCTCGGCGGCCTGATCCATCAGCCGGCCCTTGGAGGGCACCGCGAAGACGAGCCTCTCGGTCATAGCGCGCCTCCGTCAACGACGGACAAGAGGCGCTCGGTGTGGATGGCGGAGCCGACCGCCGGGATTTCCGTGGGCGCGCCGACAGCGGCGAGCAGGTGGTCGTAGCGGCCGCCGCCGGCGATCGGGCTCGCGCTGCCGAGCGCGGGCGTCACGATCTCGAAGACGAGGCCGGTGTAGTACTCGAGGTTGCGGCCGAACTCGGCGGAGAACTCGATTCCCTCAACGTCGATGCCGACGGCGGCGAACAGGTCTAGGCGGCGGGCGTGGCGCTCGAGCGCGGCGGCGACATTCACGCGGTGATCCTTGGCCAGCTTCTCGATGCGGCCGGCGGCGGCAGAAGCGGGACCGGCGATGCGCAGGTAGCCTTCGATCAGCTCGATGGCGGAGCGGCTGATCGGCTCCGCTCTGGTGTCGGCGACAGTCGCGCGCAAGCCTTCCGCAATTTCCTCAAGGGTTCGCGTGCCGATTAGCTCGATGTTGGAGGCCTGCAGGTGTGACGTGACGAAGCCGACGGCTGCGTCCGCATTCATACCGGCGAGGCGGGCGGCAAGCTCAGCGGGGAGCGCCGCGACCGGCTCGGCGCTGGGCGATGCGAGCCGCTTCAGCTCGGCGCGGAACAACTCGGGGCGCCAGAACTGCGCGCGCAGCCGCTGGCGTCCGCGCTCGGGGATCGCGAGCGCATCGATCAGCGCGTGGAACAGGCCGAGGTCGCCGGTCCGTACACGGAAGTTATTCAGCCCGGCGCTGCGCAGCGCCTGCAGGATCAGGGCGAGCACCTCGGTCTCGGCGCGCTCGCGGTCGGCTTCCGCGAACAGCTCGATGCCGGCCTGGCGGAACTCGTTCGGGTGGGCGGCGTCGACCCCGCGCGGCTGGAAGCGGAACGCCGGGCCGTTGTAGCAGTAGCGCGCGGGGACGCCGGCCTCGCCGCGAGCGAGGTGCAGCAGGCAGGTCGGCACGGTCAGGTCGGGCCGCAGGCAAAGCTCGGCGCCGTCCGGGTCGGTGAAGACGTAGGTGCGCGCGCGCAGGTCCTCGCCGATGACGTCGAGGAAGATGTCGGCCGGCTGGATGATGGCGGGCGCGACGGCCTCATAGCCCGCGCCGGTGAACACCGACATGAGCGTCTGCGCCTGGCGCTCCAGCGCCTCGAACTTTCTTGCCGGCTCGGCGGCCATGGTCTCTCCTGGCCGTCATCCCGACGAAGGTCGGGATCCACGCAAGTCTCCGCACGGGTGTGGCCGGTGACGTGGATCCCGGCCTGCGCCGGGATGACGACGGGGTGGGTTGAGCCTTTCGAGGCGCGAAAGTCAACTGTCGTGGTGCATCACGGTTTGGTTTGGTTGTCATCCCGGCCGGAGCGCGAAAGCGCGCAGAGCCGGGGCCCAGGAGCCACGCAACTCTGGGTCCCGGATCGTCGCTCCGCGACGTCCGGGATGACACTTATGCTTTAGCCCCGGTGCCGCGTCAGGACTTCGCGCACCTTGGCGACGAGCTCGTCCTCTTTCACGGAGAACTGCGCGGGGCGGCCTTCGCGCCACTCCTTGGAGTCCTTGATGGTGGCAGCGGCCTTTGTGCCTTCGATCAGGTCCTTGATCTGCACCTCGCCCTTGGCGCGTTCATCGCCGCCCTGGATGACGACGCAGGGCGCATCGCGCCGGTCGGCGTACTTCATCTGCGCCTTCATGCCGGCGGTGCCCAAGTACATCTCGGCGCGGATGCCGGCGGAGCGCAGCGCCTGCGCCATCCGCTGGTAGTCGGCGATGCGGTCCTTCTCCATGACGAGCACGACGACGGGGCCGTCTGTCGTGGCCGGCTTGTCCTTGTTGATTGCGGCGAGGGCGGCTTGCAGCCGCGACACGCCGATCGAGAAGCCGGTGGCCGGGACCTTCTGGCCGAGGAAGCGTTCGACGAGGCCGTCGTAGCGCCCGCCGCCGCCGACCGAGCCGAAGCGCACGGTCTCGCCGTCCTCGTTGACGACGGGAATGGTGATCTCGGCTTCGAAGACGGGGCCCGTGTAATACTCGAGGCCGCGAACTACGGACGAGCTTATTTCGATCCGCTTAGTCCCATACCCTGCTGCCGTGACAAGAGCGTTGAGGGAGCGCAGTTCTTGGACGCCCTCTATGCCGGTCTTGCTCTCCGATACAAGTCCGGCCCATTTGTCTAGCAGCACAGCGACGTCAGGCTGTCCGTCCTTAGCTCTGTACTGCGTCGCGACACCGTCATCAAAATCCATCATTCCAAGGCTGAGGTTCAGCCTGCAAAACTCAAGGAGGTTTTCGATATCGTTCTCCTTAAGGTCTGCGCCCTTCGTGAAGTCTCCACTTTCATCCTTGCGTCCCGGACCCAACAGCAGCGCCACACCTTCGGGTCCGAGGCGATCCAACTTGTCGATCGCACGAAGCACCGTTAGCCGCTTCGCTGCATTCTCATATCCAC
>JBIOVC010000429.1:0-4808 GCA_044867545.1 Hyphomicrobiaceae bacterium
AGCGCCGCGTGACATCGATCACTGGCCAGCCGTATCGCGCGCAGATACGGCGGGAATGGGCGATCTCCTCGGCGATCACGTCGCGGTTGACGTACTCATCGAGGTTCCGGTCCGACAGCAGGCGGACACGGTTGCGACGGATCTCGGCGATCCGCTCTGGCGAGGCGACAAGGCCGACGATGAACGCCCGGTGCTGTCCGGTCAGCGCCGCGGGTGGCTCGATGCCCGGGACCATCGGCAGGTTGGCGGTCTTGAAGCCACGTTGAGCGAGGTAGATGCTGGTCGGGGTCTTGGAGGTTCGCGACACGCCCAGGATGATGATGTCGGCCTCGTTGAGGTCCTCGGGCAAGCGGCCGTCGTCGTGCGCCATGCTGAAGTTCAATGCATCGATGCGGCGGAAGTAGTCCTGGTCCAGGACGTGCTGGCCGGCGACGACCGGTTTTTGCGGCGCGCCCAGGTAGCTCTCGAATACCTGCATGATCGGCTGGAGAACGTGCAGGCAGGGTATCTTCAGCTCCTTGCAGCGCAGCTCGAGCTCGGCCGTCAGGTCCCTATTGACGATGGTGTAGAGCACGATACCCGGCGCCGAGCTGATCTCCTGCAGAACGCGCTCGATCTGCCGGCGCGTTCTGACGAGTGGATAGACGTGCTCGATCGGGCGCACGTCGGCGTACTGGACGGCCGCCGCCTTGGCGATCGTGGTCAGCGTCTCGCCGGTCGCGTCCGAGACCAGATGCAGATGGAAGTAGCTTGGCAGGGTGTTGGCCATCTGTGGAAGAAGGGATCGGTTATCCAGGTGGAGCGGTCGGGGTGGCGTGACTGACGCCCTCGGGGGGAGGATGTCCACAGCTCCATCCCCAGGCAAGGCTACCGGCGTCGAGAAAGTGCGGCAAACGCCAGGTTTTGTCGATTGGCGCGTTGTGCTCGGAACATATGCCGATCGTCAACAGGAACCGGCATTGCGGCGGGGCAACCGCAGCCGACGTAAGGCATTGACTCCGGTCTCCGATATCAGCCTTGTGGCTGCAGGATCGGCGAGCCACAAGGTGTTGGCCGTATTTTGCCAAGGGCAGGCGGGGCGCTCGGAGAGCGGCGGCGGCGGCGTAATCCCAGGTTCCCACAGCCCTAAGAGTCAAAACAGAAACCTTGAAGATCTTCGATTTGATTTAGAGAGGAGCCGGGTGTGAAGCGGAGGCGCTATGACGCCTAAGGGTTCGCGAGCAGTCGAACGGTCGCGGTTCCTGGCGCCGTTTCGTGGCGAGGTGCTATCGCCGCCGCCGATCTGGCTGATGCGCCAGGCGGGGAGGTGTTTGCCCGAGTACCGCGAGGTGCGTGCGAAGGCCGGAAGCTTCCTCGGTCTTGTCTATTCGCCAGAGCTCGCAGCGGAGGTCACGCTGCAGCCGGTGCGGCGCTTCGGGTTCGATGCGGCGATCCTGTTCTCGGATATCCTGGTGGTGCCGGATGCGCTCGGCCAGCGCGTGGAGTTCCGCGAAGGCGAGGGGCCGTGCCTCGAGCCGGTTCGTTCGGTGGAGGATATCGGGAGGCTCGATCGAAGCCGGGTTGCGGAGAAGCTCGGAATCGTGTTCGAGACGGTGGCGCGGGTGCGGGAGCGGCTTGCGGAGGATGTCGCGCTCATCGGCTTTTGCGGCGCGCCGTGGACGGTTGCGAGCTACATGGTGGGCGGAAAGGGGACGCCCGATCAGGCGGACGCTCGGTTGTGGGCGTATCGGGACCGGGAAGGTTTCGCGCGGCTTATCGATCTGTTGACGGAGGTTTCGGTCGAGTACCTAGCGGGGCAGGTGCGGGCGGGGGCGAATGCTCTGCAGATCTTCGACACCTGGGCCGGGAGCCTGCCGGGCGCCGAGTTCGACCGCTGGGTTCTTGAGCCGACGGCGAAGCTCATCGCCGGGCTCAAGCGGCTGCATCCGGAGGTGCCGGTGATCGGCTTTCCGCGGGGTGCCGGTGTCCGCGCGGGGCGCTACGTGCGTGAGACCCGCGTCGATGCGATCGGGTGCGATACGGTGACGTCGATCGGCGATCTGCGAAAGCTGGTGGCCGGATCGGGAGTGGTGATCCAGGGCAACCTCGATCCGCTGTTGCTGGTCGCAGGGGGAGTGGCTCTACGCGAGGGCGTTCGACGGGTGCTGCAGGAAGCCGCCGGGACGCCGTTCGTGTTCAACCTCGGCCACGGGATCCTGCCGGAGACGCCGCCGGATCACATTGCAGAGCTCGTTGCGCTGGTGCGGGGCTAGGGGCACTTCGAAATGGTCTTGTGGATCAAGGCTCTGCACGTGATCGCGGTGATCTCGTGGATGGCGGGGCTGCTCTACCTGCCGCGGCTGATGGTCTATCACGTGGCCGCTGCGCGGGGCTCGCGTGAGGCCGAGACTTTCAAGGTGATGGAATGGCGGCTGCTCCGCGTGATCATGAACCCGGCGATGATCGTCGTGTGGGTCACGGGGCCATTGCTTGCATGGATGATGGGCGTGCACATGGAGCTTTGGCTGTGGGCCAAGCTGGTGCTGGTTGCAGGGCTCACCTGGTTTCACCACGCGCTCGGATCTTGGCGTAAGGCTTTGGCCGAGGACCGGTGTGACAGGAGCGAGCAATTCTTCCGCAGGGTGAATGAGGTGCCAACGGTCTTGATGATCGGGATCGTGGTGCTGGTGGTGGTGAAGCCGTTTTGAGGCGGGACCGACTGCCTCCAGGTGCAAGTATTGGAAATCTGGGCGCGATCCCGGCTTCCAACCCGTGACTCAATCTGTTATAAGTGAATCGCGCGAAGGGATGCCCGGCAATGGAGACGTTTGCCGGGGCCTTGCTGCTATCTCACCGCAGCACGGCAGAACAGGTGTCCCACGCTTCCAACCTCCCCCCTTTTTCGCCGGCTCGGCAGCCACGTCTCGCCCGCCTTTTTGCCCCGCCAGGCTCGGAGCATACCTATGACCGAAATGAAGCTACAGGAGCTCAAGACCAAAACCCCGACCGACCTGCTTGCCTTTGCAGAGGAGCACGGTGTCGAGAACGCCAGCACGATGCGGAAGCAGGAGCTGATGTTCGCGGTGCTGAAGCAGCTCGCCTCCAAGGAGATCGAGATCACCGGCACCGGTGTCGTCGAAGTCCTGCAAGACGGGTTCGGTTTCCTGCGATCGCCGGATGCGAATTATCTGGCCGGTCCCGACGACATCTACGTTTCACCCTCACAGATCCGGCGGTTCGCGCTGCGTACCGGCGATACGGTTGAAGGGCAGATCCGCAGCCCGAAGGAGGGCGAGCGCTACTTCGCTCTGCTCAAGGTCAACAAGATCAACTTCGAGGAGCCGGAGAAGGTCCGCCACAAGGTCCACTTCGACAACCTGACGCCGCTCTACCCCACAAAGTGGCTGAAGATGGAGATCGAGGACCCGACTATCAAAGATTTGTCGGCGCGGGTGATCGACATCGTTGCGCCGATGGGCAAAGGGCAGCGCGCGCTGATTGTCGCGCAGCCGCGCACCGGCAAGACCGTACTTTTGCAGAACATTGCGCATTCGATCACCGCCAATCATCCCGAATGCTACCTGATCGTGCTGCTGATCGATGAGCGGCCCGAGGAGGTCACCGACATGCAGCGCTCGGTGAAGGGCGAGGTGATCTCCTCGACCTTCGACGAGCCGCCGTCACGGCACGTCCAGGTCTCCGAAATGGTGATCGAGAAGGCGAAGCGTCTCGTCGAGCACAAGCGCGACGTCGTGATCCTGCTCGACTCGATCACGCGCCTCGGCCGGGCCTACAACACCGTGGTGCCCTCGTCCGGCAAGGTGCTGACCGGCGGTGTCGATTCGAACGCACTGCAGCGGCCGAAGCGATTCTTCGGTGCGGCCCGCAACATCGAGGAGGGCGGTTCGCTGACGATCATCGCGACCGCGCTGATCGATACCGGCTCGCGAATGGACGAGGTGATCTTCGAGGAGTTCAAGGGCACCGGCAACAGCGAGGTCGTGCTCGACCGCAAGGTCTCTGACAAGCGAGTGTTCCCGGCGATCGATATCGCCAAGTCCGGTACGCGCAAGGAGGAGCTGCTGGTGCCGAAGGAGCAGCTTCGGAAGATGTACGTGCTTCGCCGCATCCTGAACCCGATGGGCACCATGGATGCGATCGAGTTCCTGACCGACCGGCTGCAGAAGACCAAGACCAACGGCGAGTTCTTCCAGTCGATGAGCGCGCCAAACATGTAGTTGGTAGCGGGCGCCGTCCTCTTGCCGCCGTGCTCAGCATCGATACAGTGCCAACCAAGCCTTTGGGTGGGCGCCTAGCACGGACGGCGGGAGGCAGCGTTGCATGAAGCCTGATTGGACGGAAATCCGAGCCAAGGCGCTCGCCATCATCAGGCAGAAGTCGTTCCGGCGCGGCCGGGTCAAGCTCGCCTCCGGAAAGGAGAGCGAGTACTACCTCGACATGAAGCCGTCGATGTTCGACCCGGACGCAGTCGGTCTGCTCGCCCGTCTGGTGATGCGCAAGCTCAAGGACACCGACGTCGATATGGTCGGTGGACTCGAGATGGGTGCGGTGCCGCTCGTCGCCACGGTGGTCATGCACAGCCGCGATGCCGGCCGTCCGCTGCCGGGGTTCTTCGTTAGGAAGACGGTCAAGGACCACGGCACGCAGAAGCTCGTCGAAGGCGGTGATGTCGCGGGCAAGAACGTGGTCGTGCTCGAGGACGTCACGACCACTGGGGAATCAGCGATGGCCGCGGTTCGCGCGGCGCAGAAGGCGGGCGCGACCGTTACGCTCGTGCTGTCGATTGTCGATCGTCAGGAAGGCGCGAC
>JBIOVC010000430.1:0-9704 GCA_044867545.1 Hyphomicrobiaceae bacterium
TCGGCGCGACGCCGGGCAATCTCGCACCGGTCCTCAAGTGTGAGTTGGACGTAGGCTCTTCCCATCGCAACACCCCCCGTAGGAAGTGTTGCACTTCGTTTGTGAACTCAGGCCACCCACGACACGCTTTGGCGGTCGAAACGTCGAGCCTTGGATCGCTCCCTGTGCGTTGAGAGCGGACCTCGGTCGCGAAGCTTCTATCTCAACTCGAATGGAACGATCGTGGCAACTTGCGTGGGTGGCCGCCTCCGCGGCCATGACGAATTGGGTGGGGAGGGCGCGTCGCCGTTGACAGACTTATCGCTGGCCGGAGGCCTCACAAGGCTAGCCCGCCGTCCCGTCGCGCCTTCATGCCGGCTCATATGCCGAGCATAAGCCCAGTCCTGGCAGTCAATTGGGTTGCAGCGAGGCTCCATGACCGACCACCGCTTCAGGTTTCTGGCCTTGGTTGTCGTGGCGCTGCTGGCGTCCACGGCATCGAGCGCCCAGACCGGCGACATCCGCTACATCGCATCGCCGGGAGCGCCAGTGAAGGCCTTCCCCCGGTTCGAGCGCCCGGTCGCCGACATCGTGAGCCCGCAACGCTCGACGGAAGTAATGCGTGATGCAAACAAGGAGGCTGAGCAGCTCGCACGCTTGATGGGGCTCAAGCCGGGCATGGTTGTCGGCGATATCGGCGCGGGCGCGGGCTATCACACCGTCAGGCTGTCGCCGGTGGTCGGGCCATCCGGCGCCGTTGTCGCCCAGGACGTGCGGCCGGACTACCTGACGTACCTCGCCAAGCGCGTTCAGGGTCTCAAACTCACCAACGTCAAGATTGCGTTGGGTGACCCGCACGACCCGCGGCTGCCAAGAGCCTCTCTGGATGCGGCGATCCTCGTGCACATGTATCACGAGATCGCCGAACCCTACGCGTTCCTCTACAACCTCGCGCCCGCGCTCAAACCCGGCGCGCGCGTGGGCATCATGGATCTCGAGCGGCCGACCGAACAGCACGGCACGCCGACCAAGCTGCTGCGCTGTGAGCTTGCTGCCATCGGCTATCGTGAGCTCGCGTTACACAAGCTCACAGGCGATGCCGGCTATCTTGCGATCTTTGAGGCCCCGCCGAAACGCCCTCAACCCTCCGCCATTGTGCCTTGCCGGCCATGAAGCGTGGCGCTTTCGACCGCGGCGATCAGCGGCGGTAGGGCAGGTAATGGACGTTGCGCCATTCGAGCGGCGGGTCGGCGAGCGCGGGTGCGCCGGCGATCGGGCGGTCTGCCTCGAAAGCGTTCCCATCACCCAGCGGGACGAGGGTCGAGACCGTTTGCAGCAGGCCGGTTGCCCGGCTCACGGCGTAACGGCGGATGACGCGGCCGTCGGCGACCGCCTCGATCAGCCGCGGGAACAGGTCGAGCGCCTCGATCGGACGGTCCTCGTAGGACTCGCCGTCGAGGCCCAAGTCGAAGCGCTGATCGGAGCGAATGACGAGGTCGACCGGGCAAGCCCCCGGCATGTGGGGCGTCAGGGCGAAGTGCCAGCTCTCGCCGATCTCGGCGTCCTCGATGTCAGCGACGTCGGCGACGAAGCCGGACCAAGCGCGCAGCGAGGCCATCGTCTGCATGAGCGCGGCCTGGAAGACGTCGTCGGAGAGCATAGGTCGGACCGCCCGCGAAGCAGCACGAGTTCACATTGCAGCACTGGTGATGCCGGCAGCTACGCGATACGGGCTTACGGCCGACGGCGGCCGTCAGCCCGGCTGCTCGTTACGCTTGAACCAGTACTGGCACCGGTTGTTCGCTACCGGCTGCAGCTCCGCATAGAGATCGCACCGGTTGAAGTGGGCATCGAAGCCCTTGCACCAGGCGTTCTTGCGGCAGGCCTCCGCGCACAGGTTGAGGTCCTGGGAGAAGGTGGTATCGCCCGGGAAACCGAACTTCTCCTTGGAATGGCCGGCGAGCGCGGTATCGGGGATGAGCGTGAAATCGTTGAAGGCGCTGGAGAACATCTGGATGCTGGCGCAGCGGGCGGCGACCTGCTGGCGCTCCCGCTCGGCGGCAGAGGAGGTGCGGGAGGCCTGCACGCGATCGCTGAAGGTATTCCAGTCGTAGAAGGTGACGCCGGCCGCGAGCGCGATCAGCATCGCCCATACGTACCACGTCAGGCCGAACACGCGCGGCTCGTTGTCGGTGGTGATGGCGGTAACCGCCGACCGGGCGGCCGACGCGTGGGCGCCCTGGCTGTTCTGATCGAGGTATTGCTGCAGCGCAGCGGAAGCCTTCGTGCGCGCCTCGGACCAGGCACGCTCATCGGCGTGCCGCTGCTCCATCTCCTCGCGCTCCCGCGCGGCGGCGTCCTCGATTCGCGCGTCTTGATTCATGGGGGCGCTGAGCCTCTAGTGTCCTATCCGCACGTTCGCCGGTGCTCGATCCTAGCGTCCCGAGCGAACTTCGCGGGCGTCACTCACTACTGCCTTGAAGTCGATTGCGCAAGCGCCCGCGCCACCGCCCAACGGCGCGGCCCGATGCCGCTGGTCTCAAAGAGCCGGGCTACGAGGTGTTCAGCGGAATGTGTACTCGTAGGTCTTGCAGACGTCGATGTTGTTGCGGACGATCTGGCGGTTATCCCGCAGCACGGCCTTGAAATCGAACATGCAGGAGCCGGTGCCGTCGTCGATGTTGATCCGCACCCGCTCGCCGTTGCGCAGCACCGACTCGCCCAGGATATCCTCCTCCCAGTCGTCGACGGTGGTTCTCGAGGCGTAAAACCGCATGATCGTCTGGCCGGTCCGGTTGATGACGTAGACGCGCCGGTCCTGGGCGCTCGCGGTATCGATGGGGGCAAAGGCGAACAGGGTCGCCGCGATCAAAGCCCCACACAGCAGCCTGAGCATGTATGCTCTCCTTTGCCTAACCCCGCTTCCAAAGTGCGCATTGCCGGGTGGCATCGCTGTGCGCGGCTGGCCAACGCCCGTCGGTGCGGCATCGAAAGGCCGCTCCCGCGAAGAGCGAACTGGCCCGCGTAGATGTCTGAAAGTCGGTCTGCAACACGTCCCCCGCACGCCCGATCCACCCGCAAAAAATCATATCAAGGCGGTCAAATGGCGGTCAACGGCGTCCGGCCGTTTGTGGCGGGGTGCGATGCCGGCGTGCATCGCATTGACCGGCCGTCAAGAATCGCGGCGGCGCAGATCGAGCGTCAACGGATAGTCGGGGTTGCGCGGAGGGGGAGCCGGGGTGAGCGTGCCGGCGGTATGCCCGTTCGCCTCGAAACGCGCGAGCCGGCGGCCTTCGGCCTCGTAGGCATTGACCGGGAAGGTCTCGGGGTTGCGGCCGCCCGGGTGGGAGACGTGATAGCGGCAGCCGGCAAGCGCTCGGCCGGTCCAGGTATCGTGGAGGTTGATGACGAGCGGCACGTGCAGAGGAATGGTCGGGTGCAGTGCGGAAGGCGGCCACCAGGCGCGGTAGCGGATGCCGGCGACCGCCTCGCCGATTCTTCCCGTCGGGGTGAGCGGCAGGGTGCGGCCGTTGCAGGTGACGGCAAACCGGTCGCCGGTCAGGCCGCGGGCCTTCACCTGCACGCGCTCCAGCGAGGAGTCGACATAGCGCGCGGTGCCGCCGACCGTGCCTTCCTCGCCCAGCACATGCCATGGCTCGAGCGCCTGGCGGACCTCGATCTCGACGTCGGCGGCATTGAATTTGCCGAAGCGGGGAAAGCGGAACTCATAGTGGGGCAGGAACCAGTCGGGCTCGACCGGCAGGCCGGCGCGGCGGAGGTCCTCGACGATGCCGGCGAAGTCCGCCCATAGGTAGTGGGGCAGCATGAACCGGTCGTGCAGCGCGGTGCCCCAGCGCACCAGCTTGCCGCGATAGGGCTGCTCCCAGAACATGACGATCAGCGCGCGCAGCAGGAGCTGCTGGGCGAGGCTCATGCGGGCATCGGGGGGCATCTCGAAGGAGCGGAACTCGACGAGGCCGAGGCGCCCGGTCGGCCCGTCCGGCGAATAGAGCTTGTCGATGCAGATCTCGGCGCGGTGGGTGTTGCCGGTGACGTCGACCAGCAGGTGGCGGAAGATGCGGTCGACGAGCCACGGCGGCACGCCGCCGCTGCCGGGGCCCGGGATCTCGGCGAGCGCGATCTCGAGCTCGTGCAGGGACTCGTGGCGGGCCTCGTCGATGCGCGGGGCCTGGCTGGTCGGGCCGATGAAGAGGCCGGAGAACAGGAAGGACAGCGAGGGGTGGTTCTGCCAGTAGGCGACGACGGAGGCGAGCAGGTCGGGGCGGCGGAGGAACGGGCTGTCGGCCGGCGTGATGCCGCCGAGCACGATGTGGTTGCCGCCACCGGTGCCGGTGTGGCGGCCGTCGATCATGAACTTCTGCGCGCCGAGCCGCGACTTGTGCGCCTCCTCGTAGAGCGCGGTGGTGATCTCGACGGCGGTCGGCCAGTCCGTGCACGGATGCACGTTGACCTCGATGACCCCCGGGTCGGGCGTCACCTTGATGACGTTGAGACGCGGATCGGGCGGCGGCGTGTAGCCTTCGATGTGGACGGGAAGCTTGCTCGCCCGCGCCGTTTCCTCCACGGCGGCGACGAGGGCGGCGTAGTCCTCGGCATCCTCGAGGGGGGGGAGGAACACGCAGAGGTGGCCGTCGCGCGGCTCGATGGTGAGTGCGGTGCGGACCGAGCCGAAGACATCGCCGCGGCCGGCCGGCGGCGGGGACGGGGCCTCGAGCGTCACGGTGCGCCGGCGCTGGAGGACGACGGTGCGCTCGGGCAGCGGCGGTGCCTGGGCGAAGGGGTCGCGCGGCAGCACGTGCGGATAGTCGACGGCCGCCAGCACCGGCATCGAGCCGAGCGGCAGGCGGAAGCCGGCCGGCGAATCGCCCGGCATGAGAAACAGCTTCTCACGGCGGAGCGCCCACCGCTCCGTCACCCATCGCCGGCCGCGATCCTGCGTCTGCCAGGCCTGGATCGGCAGCACGTAGCTCACGGCCGCGGCGAGACCCCGGTCGAACACGCGTATGACGCGTTTGCGCTCTGCCGGATCATCGAGCGCATTGTCCTTCGCCGAAACGTTGAGGGGCAGCTTCTGCTCGACGAGCATGAAGTGGGCGGCATCCTCGAAGGCGGCGATGCCGCTCGTCTCGGGCAGCCCGAGCTGCCGGCAGAGACCGCTCATGAAGACTTGCGCGTCCTCGATCGTCGCCGCGCGCTCGGGGACCTCGCGGGCGATGAGGTCGGGGTTCTCCCACAGCGGCTCGCCGTCGGCGCGCCAGTAGAGCGCGAAGGCCCAGCGGGGAAGCTGCTCGCCCGGGTACCACTTGCCCTGGCCGATGTGGATCAGGCCGCCCGGCGCGAACCGCTGCTGCAGGCGGCGGACCAGCTCGTCGGCATAGCGCCGCTTGTTGGGGCCGACGGCGGCGGTATTCCATTCGGCGCCTTCCATGTCGTCGGCGGCGACGAAGGTCGGCTCGCCGCCCATGCTGAGGCGCACGTCGCCGGAGCGCAGGCGCGCGTCGACCCGACGGCCCGACTCGAGCACGCGGCTCCAGGTCTCATCGCTGTAGGGCTTGGTGACGCGCGGAGTCTCGCGGATGCGCGTCACGCCCATGTTGAAGGAGAACGTCACCTCGGCCTTCTCGTGGCTGCCGGTGATCGGGGCGGCGCTGACGGGATGGGGCGTGGCGGCGAGCGGGATGTGGCCCTCGCCGGCGAGCAGGCCCGAGGTCGGGTCGAGGCCGATCCAGCCGGCGCCCGGGACGTAGACCTCGGCCCAGGCGTGGAGATCGGTGAAGTCGCGGTCGGTGCCGGCCGGGCCGTCGAGCGCCTTCACGTCGGCGGTGAGCTGGATCAGGTAGCCGGAGACGAAGCGCGCCGCTAGCCCCAAGTGACGGAGCAGCTGGACCAGCAGCCAGCCGCTGTCGCGGCACGAGCCCGAGGACTTCGCCAGCGTCTCCTCCGGCGTTTGCACGCCGGGCTCCATGCGGATCAGGTAGCCGACGTCGCGCTCGAGCTGACGGTTGAGGTCGCACAGGAAATCGATCGTCCTGCGCGGCCGGCGGTCGATGCTTGCCAAATAGCGCTCGAGGAGTGGGCCCGGTTTGTCCCGCACCAGGTAGGGAGTAAGCTCGCCGGCGGCCAGCGCATCGTAGGCGAAGGGCCAGCCCTCCGCCGACTCCTCCATGAAGAAGTCGAACGGGTTGATGACCGCCATGTCGGCGACCAGGTCGACTGTGACGGAAAAGACATCCGTCCGCTCCGGCAGCACGACGCGAGCAAGGAAATTGCCAAACGGGTCCTGCTGCCAGTTTATGAAGTGGACGCGCGGCTCGATCTTCAGCGAGTAGCTGAGGATCGGCGTGCGGCAGTGCGGCGCCGGGCGCAGGCGGACGACCTGCGGGCCCATGCCGATCGTCCTGTCGTAGGAGTAGCGGGTCTCGTGAGTGAGAGCGACATGGAGGACCATGGTGGCACAAGGGCCCTGTTGGAAGGGAACGCGAGACCCGGATCGGACGCCTCCGGCGAACCGGAGCCGTTTTCGAGAGTTATCCGCCGGATGGGAGGCGGACAAGCGAAACGAGGCAGCCGAAGGCACCGAAGCGGGCGATTTGCCGAATCCGTGAACCAAATGCACGGAATTCATACGGCGCATGCGGGAAATTGGAGCAGAAGAGACTGCGACCTCGGGCGTGCTGGTGAGGGCGACCTCGGAGCCTAGTGTGATGATCGAGAAGTCCGCTGCATCGGGTCAGGCCAGGTTCGTGAGCGGACTTCTCGATCTCGATCACACTAGAAGCCTTCGCTTGCTAGTGTCCTTCAGATCGCGAAATTCGTTCCGAGTTCGCGGCACAATGAGACGAATTTCGCGATCAGGACGCTAGCGAATGAAGAAATTCTCCTGCGGACGTTGCGGCAGCAGGATCTACTTCGAGAACGTCGCGTGTCTCGCCTGCGGCTATCGCCTCGGTTTCGACCCAGCAGCCCTGACGATGGCGTCGCTGGCGCCGCTGCGCTCGTCAGAAGGCAGCTACCGGCCGGTCGGACGCGATTCGCGTCTGAGCACGCGGCTGCGCTATTGCGCCAATGCCGAGCACAGGGTGTGCAACTGGCTGGTAGCGGACAGCGAAGGCGGCGGGCTGTGCATGGCCTGCAAGCTCAACCGCACGATCCCGAACCTCTCCGATCCCGCCAACGTCAAAGCCTGGGAAGAGCTCGAGCGGGCAAAGAAGCGGCTCATCTATTCGCTGATGCGTTTCGGGCTTCCCTATGAAGGCGCGCCGCCCGCCGTCAGGCCGATGACGTTCGACTTCCTCGCGGATGCGAGCACCGGTCACCTCGACGGCGTCATCACCATCGACGTGATGGAGGCGGACGCGGTCGAGCGAGAGCGGCAGCGGCAACACTTCCAGGAGTCCTACCGCTCGCTGCTCGGCCACCTCAGGCACGAGAGCGGGCACTACTTCTGGACGATCCTGATCGACGTCGAGGGCCGGCACGAGGAATTCCGCGCGCGGTTCGGCGACGAGCGGCAGGATTATCCGGCAGCCGTCTCGCGTCACCATGCGGAAGGTCCGCCCGCCGACTGGCAGAGCAGCCATGTCTCGGCCTACGCGAGCGCGCATCCCTGGGAGGATTGGGCGGAGACCTGGGCGCACTATCTGCATATGGTCGAGACGCTCGACACGGCAGAGGCGGAAGGCATGGAGCCGCGCGCGGCCGGCCTCACGCTCGGCGCGATCTGGCCGTTCAAGAGCTACGATCTCTACCGCGAGGACTCCTTCCAGGCGATGATTGACCGATGGGTGCCGCTGACGCTCGCGATGAACAGCTTGAGCCGCAGCATGGGGCACCACGATTTCTATCCGTTCGTGATCTCGGCGCCGGCCTACGACAAGCTGGCGTTCGTCCACGACGTCATCCGGCGCGGCACGCGGATCGCGGCAAGGTCGGCGAAGGGGCGGCTCGGCAGATAGCGCTCATCGTCTGCAATCACTGGTGCGCCACGCCCACTGCTGACAGCACCGGCAGCGCGGCGTCGACCATTCGGTCGGAAGCCGTCAGGCAGATCCGGAAGTATTCAGGTGCATTCATGACGCTGCCCGGCAGCACGAACACGTCGCGATCCGCGAGCCTGTTCCAGTGGGTCTCCGGATCGCCCTCTGGCCACCTGCTCCAGAGGTAGAAGGTGCCCTCGGGCTCGAGGACGCGGTAGCCGGCGGGTGCCATCGCCGCCATCAGCCGGTCGCGCCGCGCGGCAAGCGCCCGCTGGTCGATCGACAGCTTGTCCAGATCGGCAATGGCATACTGCATGATTGCGTTGGGGAAGCACCAGCCGAGCGCCATCTGGGCCGAGAACAGCGCATCCTGAAGGCTCTTGCGATCGGCCTTCGGCATCAGGGGCGAGACCGCGAGGTAGCCGAGCCGCTGTCCGGGAGCGAGCAGCACCTTGCCGTAGCTGTAGGTGATCAGCGTCCAGGGATAGACCGCGGCGGCGCTGACGAAGCCTCGGCCGTCGAAGCGCAGCCGCCGGTAGGGCTCGTCGGACAGCAGGAATATGCGCCGGCCGAATTTTTTGGAGGCGCGATCCAGCAAGTCGCCGAGCTGTTGCAGGGTGTCGCGGCCGTAGATCCTTCCCGTCGGATTGTGCGGGCTGTTGATGATCACCATTCTGGTTTTCGGCCCGATGCGAGCCTCGATCGCGGCGAGATCGAGATCGAAGGACGGCTGCTTCAGCGGCACGCTCACCGGCACGCAATCGGCGCCGAGCAACGTCGGGCGATAGCAGAACCACGCGGGCTCGGAGTAGAGCACTTCGTCGCCGGCATCGAGCACCAGACGGAAGGCGACCATGATCGCGGTAAAGGCGCCGGTCGTCAGTGCGAAGTCGGCCGGCTCGAAGGCGAGGCCCAGCTCCTTGCTTACGGCGCCGGCGAGGAACTCTTGAGCGCTCTGCTCGCTCGTCTTGTAGGCGAACCAGTTCTTGTCCCGTGGCGTGATCTTATCGCGCAGCGCGTTGACGATGCCGTCGAGCGGCATCTCGTGCGGGTTGCCGAAGGTGAAGTCGCAGACCTCGGGTGCCAAGCGCCGCTCGGCGTAGCGCGAGGTGAAGTAGAAGTCCCTGACGGCGGCGAAGGCGACGTCCGCCGCGCTCACCCGGCTCGATACCAGAGGCATTCTCCGCTCCTCTCGAGGTTCCTATCCGCGCCGCCCGACACCAAGCAGACTTGGGCGGGCGTCCGCAAGCGTGCTGCG
Source organism: Hyphomicrobiaceae bacterium (assembly GCA_044867545.1). GTDB lineage: Bacteria > Pseudomonadota > Alphaproteobacteria > Rhizobiales > Hyphomicrobiaceae > DATLZB01. The sequence goes on from JBIOVC010000430.1 coordinate 9,235, forward strand.
CGACAGAGTCAGGCCCGCAGGGGCCGACCCCTCCTCAACGCGCGCGAAGCCCGCCGCCAGAGTGCGGCGAATGCCAGCGGAGCGAGGCTCATGCCAAGGATCACCCCCCACATCGCGGCGGTGGGCGGCTCGAGGCGCAGGACCTGGCCGATCGGGGCGATGTGCATGGCTGCGAGCAGAATGCCGATGCACAAGGCGATCGCACCCCAGACATAGGGGCTGCGCACGACCGACCAGTCGAAGCCGACCCGGCGATTCCCGTCCGCCATGTTGAAGGCGTGCCAGAGCTGCGCCAGCGCCAGCGTCAGGAATGACACCGTGACGGCAGCATCCGGACCGGCAGAGAGCCAGCTGCGGGCGATCTCCGCGGCAACGAGCGTAGCCGCCGTGATCGCCAGACCATGGCCGACGATCTCTGCCCAGTCGCGGTCGGCGACGATCGGGCGCTGCGGATCGCGGGGCGGTCTCTG
>JBIOVC010000431.1:0-9737 GCA_044867545.1 Hyphomicrobiaceae bacterium
CCGGCGAAGCCGGCTTGTGCGCCTCGGGCGCGGGTGTGGGGGAGGGCCGGGGTGGGGGTGAACAGCATCGCTCGGAGCTTACCCCCCACCCTGACCCTCCCCCGCAAGGGGGGAGGGGACGAAGAAGCAGGCCTGGTCAGGTTGCGCCAGCCAGCGGAGGTGCGCCGTCCGATGGTTGATACTGCGGCAAGCGATGTCCTCATCCGCCGCGAAGGCCGCGCCGGGCGCATCACCATGAACCGGCCGGCCGCGCTCAACGCGCTCACACTGCCCATGGTCGGGGTGATGTGGCGCGCGCTCCTGGCCTGGCAGCACGATCCCGCCGTCGCGCTCGTCATCCTCGACGGCGCCGGCGACCGCGGCTTGTGCGCCGGCGGCGACGTGCGTGCGCTCTACGACAGTCGCGAACAGGGCTCCGCCCTCGCCCGCCAGTTCTGGACCGAGGAGTACCGCCTCAACGCACTGATCGGCCGCTATCCGAAGCCGTTCGTGGCACTGCAGGACGGCATCGTCATGGGCGGCGGCATCGGCCTCTCCGGGCACGCGCGATGGCGCATCGTCACCGAGCGCTCGCACCTCGCCATGCCGGAGACTGCCATCGGTCTGATCCCCGACGTCGGCGGAACGTGGCTGCTGTCCCGCGCGCCGGGTGCGACGGGCATCTACCTCGGCCTGACCGGCGCGCGCATGGACGCCGCCGACGCGATCGAGGCAGGATTCTCCGATGCGATGTTGCCGTCATCCGATATGCCGGCGTTCATCGCCGAGCTTTCCAGGCCCGGACAGACCGTCGGCGAGATGGTCAAGAGGATGAAGCGAGCGCCGGACGCCGGCGAGCTCAGCCGCCGCCGCGATGAGATCGACGCCGCCTTCCACTTCGACACCGTCGAGGCGATCCGCGATGCGCTTGCGGGCATGCCCGGCGAGTGGCCGGCCAAGATGAGTGCCGCTCTAGCAAGATTCTCGCCGCTGTCCCTGAAGGCGACCTTCGCCGCGATCCGCAATGTGCGCCGCTTGGGCTCGCTGGAGGAAGCGCTCAACGCCGAGTACCGCTTGACCGTCCGTTTGTTCGAGCACGGCGAGTTCCTCGAAGGCGTGCGCGCGCTGCTGGTCGACAAGGACCGTGCGCCCAGGTGGAAGCCGCCGCGGCTCGAGGACGTGACGCCGGCCATGATCGCCGACCTGACGGCGCCGCTGCCGTCGGACGAGGAGCTCGGCCTGAGTCCGCCCGCGGCTTGAGCAACGCGTTATTGAGCCGGCTGCGCCTGCAGCTCCTCCTTCGGTCCGGCGATCAGGCGGTGGCGCCAGATTCCGGCGAGCGTGCCCGCGAGCGTGAACGCGCCCACTGCCGTCGCCGTCGCCCCGTCGGGATGCAACAGCGTCACCAGCGCGAACATCGCCAACATGCTCCTCAGCATGATGTCGGCGCCCTTGCTGTCCAGGTATCTCCCGAACATGGCGAAGGTAACGCCGCAGGTGCCGATCGCCACCAGCAGCGCGGCACCGACCTGGGCCCATCCCGGGTTCACCACGATGTCCGACCGCGTGAAGATGGCAAACGTCATCAGCGTAATCGGCAGGCAGATCTTGAGCGCGACCCACATCGTGCGCATGAACGAGGCCTCCGCGATACGCGCGGAGACGGCGGCGGTGAGCGAGGTCGGCGGCGAGAGCTCGCCCCACACCGAGATCAGGAACACGAAGAAGTGCGCCACCCACGGATTGATGCCGAGCTCCTGCAGCGGCCTGACGATGACCACCGCGCCGATGATATAAGTCGCCGTTGGCGGCAGCCCGGCGCCGACCAGCCACCCGAACAGGAATGCCATGCCGATCATGGCGGCGATGTTCCATGCCCCGAGGTCGAGCAGCATCGCCCCCATCCGATTGATGAAGCCGGTCATCGTGAACAGGCCGATCATGATGCCGAGCGTGGCGAGCAGCAGCGTCAGGTAGGACGCCATGTCGGCGTGCGTCTCGATCGTGAGCCGCACGTTGCCGAGGAACGTCTCGCCGGCGACCAGCGGGTCCTTCAAGACGAACTTGAAATAGCAGTATGCCGCCGCGAGCAGGACGAACATGAACGCCGCGGTGTAGAGCGCCGCTCTGAGCTCGCCCATGCCGACCCAGCCCATCAGGTAGAGCAGATAGATGACCGAGGCGAAGAAGATGCCGGTCTTGACTTGCTCGTAGAGCGGCACCTTTGGCGCGTCCACCGCATCGCGCGGCAGCAGGCGCACGCAGAGGAGGTAGACGGCGAACGCGATCGAGGCGTAGTAGACGACCGCCAGCGCAAAGCCGCGCACCACCACGTCCCAGTAGGGCACGCCGAGAAAATCCGACATCAGGAAGGCGCCGACGCCCATCATCGGCGGCATCAGCAGCCCGCCCATCGATGCGGAGGTCTCGACCGCCGCGGCAAACACGCCTGGCACGCCGTAGCGTTTCATCAAGGGGATGGTGATCGAGCCGACCACCACCGCGTTGGCGGAGCCCGAGCCGCTGATCATGCCGACCGAGAGCGAGCCCATCACCGCCGTCTGCGGCACCATCTGCCGGTTTCCCCCAGCCAGACGCCGCATGACGTTGATCATGGCGGTCTGTGCGCCGAAGCCGTTGGCCGCGGCGGCGAGCAGCAGGAAGGCGGCAATCAGCGTCAGCGCGAGCTGGCCGTAGATGCCATAGATGCCGGCCGATATCTCGATGGTGCTGTAGATGACGATCTCGTAGAACGACTTGCCCGGATGCCAGAAGAAGTCGAGCCAGCGCGGAAACACGAAGCCGTAGAGCGTGTACGCGACCATGACGATGTTGACCCAGAACAGCGCCGGGTGCGCGAGCCGTGACAGCTCCATGACGAGCAGGAACATCAGGACGCCGACGACGAAGTCCTGCTCCGTGTAGGAGCCCTGGGCGTAGATTGCGATCCGCTCGAAGTCCCACCAGAAGTGCCAGAATGCGAACAGCGCGATGCCGATGTAGACAGCGACGAGGATGTGGTTGATGGCGGGCGGCAGCCACGGGTAGAGATACTCGCGCTGGTACATGAGCAGGATTTGCAGGATGAGCGCGATCGGTAGGAGGCGCGAAACCAGCAGCTGCGGACCGCCGAGGCCGGTGTAGAAGTACCAGATGAGCCACACGAACTGGATGGTCGCAAAGACAAAAATCAGGTTGCGGAGCGTGAAAGCGCCTTTCAGCCGGTCGATCATCTGGCTGCCTCGAATATTGACGACGGGTGCGCCCGTCAGCTTTCCGCCGGGAACGGATGAAGTGATCCAATAAGGCGTGACGCCGATCGCCCTGCGCGGGACCCTCTCCCCGCCTCGGGGCGGGAAGAGGGTTTCATCTGCCCGGAATGAATCGCGCGCCTGCGGTCAAGCCACGCGTTGGGCCGTCAGCTTCCGGTCTTGGCGACCTTCCACTTGTCGTTCCAGGCCTTGTGCTCCTTCAGGAACTTGGCCAGGCCCGCATGCACCGGAATGTCCGGATTGGCGTTGATCCCGGAGACCTGCATGCCGATGAAGTCCTTGGCCATCGGCGTGAAGCCCGGATCGATCTTCACCAGCTCGTCCTTTTTCTTGTAGAACCCGCTCACCAGCTTGTAGACGACGTCCTCCGACATGTCGGGCCCGACGTTGTAGCCGAACAGGATCGGCACGCCCTTGGCAACCGGCGTACCGACATCTTTGGCGAACGCGTCCTTCGTAGTGACGTCGACGACTCCGAGACCGGCTGCCTTCAGCTTGGCAACCTCGTCCGGACAGGGATTGACGATGCGAATGTCCGTGCGGATCTCAGTCTCTTTCCAGTACGGCGCAAGCGATTTTCCGGCCGTGGTGTAGGTCGCCGACGCGACGACCGAGCCGCTCTGCAGCGCGTCCGAGTTGGTCTTGGTGTCGATCTGAACGTGCTTGAAGTCGTAGCCGAGCGCCTTCCAGATGCGGTTCCAATTGTGCCAGTTCTGGAACCCTGCCGTGGTGAAGAACACCGGCTTGCCGCTCAGGTCCTTCCAGCACTTGAACTCGCCGGCCTTCGCAGCCGTGGTCGCCATCATCGATTCCATCGGATAGGCGTACCAAGTGTGCACGATCATGGGCTTGGCGGGACTGTAGGTCTTGAACGCGTCCGCCTTGGTCCACAGCTGTGTCATGCCGATATCGGCGGTATAGGCGATCTCGCCGTTGCCATCCATGACCGCCTTCATGCCGACGGTGGGTGACGTATAGGGCTGCACCGTGACGGTGTATTCGCCGCCGAGCGCTTCCTCGATGACTTTGACCAGCGAGGCAGAGATCTTGTAGCCGTAGGAATCGACGCTGGACGTCGCGAGCCTGAGCGACTTGCGCTCCTGCGCATCTGCCGGCGGGCCGGCTGCAAGGAGCGCGGCTGCGCCGATCGCAGCCACGCCTACGGCGAGGCCGAATCCGGATTTTGCTTTGAACATCGTGTCCTCCTCCTGATTGCGGTTTGTTGTTGTAGCAGCCGGTCCCTCGCGAACGGATTGGCGGCCGGCCTTCGGCTCATAATAACCGACAAATTCCAGAGCGCACCCCTCAAAGTACGGTGCGTCGAAATGGATGCGCTCGCCGGAGCGATCAGACTCCGGCCTGTGCGCGGATGAAATTGATGATGCCGGAGAAATCCTCGCCCGCTTTTTGGGCAGCATAGCGCCGATAGAGCTCGGCCGCCTCTGCCCCGAGCGGTGTCGCAGCCCCGGCGCTCCGCGCCGCCTCCTCAGCCAGCGTCAGGTCCTTCAGCATCAGGGCCGCGGCAAAGCCCGCCTTGTAGCCCCTGTTGGATGGGGCCGCCGGAACCAGCCCCGGCACCGGGCAATAGGTGTCGAGCGACCAGCAGCGCCCCGACGAGTTGGAGGCGACCTCGAACAGCGCCTCGGCCTTCAAGCCGAGCTTCTCCGCCAGCACGAATGCCTCACTGACCGCGATCATGCTGATGCCGAGGATCAGATTGTTGCAGATCTTGGCGGCTTGGCCACCGCCCGCGTCCCCGCAGTGAACGATGCGCTTGCCCATCGCTTCGAGCATCGGCCGCGCGGAATCGAACGCCGCCTTGCTGCCGCCTGCCATAAAGGTGAGCGTCGCGGCCTCCGCGCCGGCGACGCCGCCCGACACGGGAGCATCGAGCGAGAGCATCTGCGCCTCTTGGGCAAGCTCGTGCGCGGCGCGAGCTGAGGCGACATCGATCGTCGAGCAGTCGATGAAGAGCGTTCCGGGCCGCGCTGCCGAGAGGATGCCGCCGTCGTAGACTGCGAGCGTGTCCTTGCCGCCCGGCAGCATGGTGATGACGGCATCGGCACCGGCCGCCACGTCGCTCGCCGAGCCTCCTGGCGCCACGCCCCCGCTCCTCGCCCGCTCGATGTTGGCCGCAACGATGTCGAAGCCGCTGACCTCGTGCCCGGCCTTGACGAGGTTGCCGGACATCGGCACGCCCATGTTGCCGAGACCGATGAAGCCGATCCTTGCCATCGAGCGCCTCCTCGTTTCTCCCTCTTGCCTCCGCACTTCAAGAAGCAACCTAGCACGGCCGCGTCATCGCGCCGGTCCGGTTTCTGGAACCGTCTCTTGCCTCAGGCACGCCGCGTTCTTGCCGTAGCGCGTCTCGAGCGGGGATCAGTTTTGCGGGGCGCAGGGGGAGCATCGAGGGAGATCCCGCCATGAGAGTGTTCCGGCGCCGTGAGTTTGGCGTGACGGCGAACGAGGTCGCCACTCAAGCGGCCGTGCAGTCCGAGGGCAGCCGAACCGCGACCATTGTCACTGCCGTTGTCTCGGTCATCGCGCTCGTCTTCTCGGCCTACAGCTTGTGGGAGACGGCGCTCAAGCAGGCAGAGCTCAGCGTCTACGCCACCGGCGTGGTCACGTACGAACGTGACGGGACGGCCGATACGGCCATACAGCCCGCCGGCGGCTTCGAGGTTTTCGTGATGCCGGTCACGATCTCCAATGGCGGCGCGCGCGACGCTGCCGTCCTGGCGATGCAGCTCGATGTCAAGAACCCCGGTACCGGTCTCACCGCCCGCTTCGAAGCCACCTACACGGCGGACGCCGCCTATTTCGCCAATGCCGGCGCCAAGCGGCCGAAGACGCCGTTCTCTGCGCTCGTGCTCGCCGGCCGCTCGGCCTGGACGGGCACAGTCATTTTCTACCCAGTAAGCTACAGCAACGGAAAGGCGCTCACGCCGGTTCGCCAGGTTGCCGCGTTCTATAACGCGCTGCGCAAAAAATATGCCAATGAGATGGGCGGCGCGAGCAGCATCAGCGTACTGCGTGAGAAGCTTCCCAACCTTCCCGAGTTTGCCGAGGCCGACGCATTCGAGGCGAAGGTGCTCAACCAGAATGAAAAGGTCGAGGTGACGCTGAGGCTTGTCACTCCTCCACCGGGCGGCTGGCTCGACCGCGTACTTGGCGTGCAAGTTTCCCCAATCACACTGAACCTGGAGATGCCGGACATTCCGGGGGACCGCGTTTCGCACGGCGAGCTCGTGCGGTTGCGATCCGCAGCCGCCGGACTTTGAGCCGCCGCCACGCCTATGCGTTCGTCGCTTCCTCGACCATCCGGGCCAGCCGCTTGAGGTCGGTGATGATGATGCGCCGGCTTTTACGCTGAAGAAGTCCCAGCGCTTCGAGCCGGCTGATCTCGCGTGCCACCGCCTCGCGATGCGTGCTGATCCGGCTCGCGATCTCGGCATGCTTCGGGGCGGGTTCGATGGTGGCGATGTTGCCGTCCACGCCCCCCGCCTGTCGGGCGAGGCGCAGCAGCTCGGCCTGAATGCGGTTGTTGACGGCGAGCGTGCTGAACTCGAAGACCCGTGTCGTCAGCACCCGGATCTGGCCCACCGCATGTTGCAGCAGCCCGATCGCGATCTGCGGCTGCTCGATCATCGCGCGGCCGAAGTCCTGCTCCGACATCTGGCCGAGGAACGACGGCTCGATCGCCTCGACGGTAGCGGAGCGCGGCTTGCCGTCGACCGCGGCCATCTCCCCGAACATGTCGCCCGGCCCGATGTCCCGAAAGGTCACGGCCTTGCCCGCCGGCGAATAGATGATGGCCCGCACCTTCCCCGAAACCACGAAGTACACATCGCGGGACGGGTCCTGATGATGCACGATGATCTGGCCGGCGCCGTACGTCTTCCACCTGCACTTGCGCTCGAGCGCGGCCCGCGCCTCGGCGCCAAGCGGCGCAAACAGCGGGATTGTCTCCAGGCTGCCTTGCATGTGGCGCTGAGCGTCCCTCACTCGAGCAGCTCGATGACCTTTGCGAAGCGCGGGTGGTTGCGGATCGGATTGAGGTCGGAATCGTGCCTCACCCACTCTTTCGTCTGGCGGCCGGCACGGGGGAGGAGCGCGAGCAGCAGATCGATTGCCCGCTCGTGCTCGCCGACGAGCGAGCAGAAGCAGGCGACGTTGTACTGCGCCAGGACATCGTCGGGATCGATAGCGAGCGCGCGCGCCGCCCATTCCTTGGCACGGTCGAGCTCGCCGAGCACGGTGAGGCCGACGGCGCCGAGGTAGGCGGGACGCGGGTTTCCCGGGTGCAGCGCCAGCTCGCGCTCGGCGCGCGCCACGCCTTCCCGCGCCGCCATCATCATTTCGTGCTGGCGCCCGAGCGACCGGTAGACCCCGGTGGCGACGAGCAGAGCCTGGCAGTCGTCGGGCTTGACTTCGGAAGCACGCTGGAAGAGCCGCGCGGCTTCGTCGAGCTTGCCCTGGCTGAAGCAGGCCCGGGCGTAGAAGTAGTGGGCTTCGAACAGGTTGGGATCGAGCGCAATCGCCCGCTCGAACGCCGCGGTCGCTTCCGGGTACCGCCCGCGCAGCGACAGCGCCAGGCCGTAGGACGCGTGCGGCTCGGCAAGGCCCTCCTCCAGCCCCATCGCCTTGGCACTGGTCGCCAGAATGCCGTCGATCGAGACATCGGCGTTGTAGTGAAGGAACAGGAATGAATCGCAGTCGGCGACGCCGGCATAGGCCTGCGCATAGTCGGGGTCGAGTTCGACCGCCTTCTCGAACATGCGCTTGGCGAGTTGCAGGTAGGTCTTCGAGCGGCGGTGCAGGAATTGCCGGCCTCGGAGGTAGTACCCATAGGCCTCGACGTTGCCGGTCGGCTCCCGGTCGATGAATCGCCTCTCCTCGGGGAGCAGCTTCACCTTGAGCTGGTTGACGATGGTGTGGGTGATCTCGTCCTGGATGGCGAAGATGTCGGTGAGATTGCGATCGTAGCGGTCGGCCCACAGGTGACCGCCGTCCCGGCCGTCGACGAGCTGCGCCACGACTCTTACGCGCGCGCCGGCCTTGCGGACGCTTCCTTCCAGGACGAACTTCACTCTGAGGTCCTGGCTCACCTGCTGCACGTTGACCGGCTTGCCTTTGTAGGTGAACGTCGTATTTCGCGCGACGACGAACAGGCCCGAGATTTTCGACAGGTCGGTGATGATGTCCTCGGTGATCCCGTCGCTGAAATACTCCTGCTCGGGATCGCCGCTCATGTTGTCGAAGGGCAGCACCGCAATCGACGGCTTCTCGATCTGGGCGCCGTTCGCCCTGCGCGCCGGAGGGGAATCGAGCGTGACGGAGTAGACGCGGACCGGCGTATCGATGTTCTTGAGCGTGTGCTCGCCCGTGTCGTCGAAGCGAAGATCGAGCCGGTTGCCGACGTTCTCCCGCACCGCCCTGGAAACGGCGATCCCGCCGGGCTTGGCGATGCTCTCGAGCCGCGCCGCCACGTTGACGCCGTCCCCGTAGATGTCCTCGGCCTCGACGATCACATCGCCGATGTTGATGCCGATGCGAAACTCTATTCGCCGGTCTCGCGGCACATCCTGATTGCGCTCCCGCATGCCCCGCTGGATCATGGCGGCGCAGGCCACCGCATTGACGACGCTCGGAAACTCCGCGAGGAAGCCGTCGCCCGTGTGCTTCACGATGCGGCCCTCGTACTCGGCGATCTTGGCGTCGATCAGCTCCGCGCGGTGGGCCTTCCAGGCGGCATGCGTGCCGGCCTCATCCAAGCCCATCAGCCGGCTGTAGGTCACGGCATCTGCGGCGAGGATGGTGGTCAAGCGCCTGTGCACCGGCAGACCTCCACTTCCTATCCCCTCCCCTCTGGACACCAGAGTCGAGACCCACTCCAAGCATACTCGCCTGCCGGGTGATTGTCTTTATTTGCCCGGTCCATGGCCGCTTCCGATCCGATCGAGAAAAACACCGCCGTGTGATTTTCCCCACTGCCGGGCAGCTCTGCCCGGCGGACACTGCGCCATCAGCCGGCTCCTTCGGCCCGCGTGCTCGTGACTTCCTGGCGGACCCCGAAGGGCCGGCACGCACAATCCGAGAACTGGAGGCAGCCATGGCGCAAAGCCGTCTGGCAATCGTCTTGCTGAGTTGGTCTGCTTGGACGTCCAGGCCAGGCCCACGGCAGGAAGTAGCCACGCGCGCCGGCCCGGATCATATGAACGGCGCCGTGCGAGGCACCCCGATCTATCCCCCGTCGAGGCACCAATCGGACCTCGACGACATGCTCCGTCTCGACCCTCACCTGCTCGAGGATATCGGGGTGTGCAGGTGCGACCTCGTCCATCGCTCCCTCGCCTGGCATTGGGGCTATGCATGCGATGAGACGACGAGAGCCACAACCGCGCGCCGCATAGCGATCATCCGGCCAAAGGTTGCGCGCCCGCTCTGACGAGCCGCTACACGAGCCCACGCCGGAGCCGCGCGCTT
>JBIOVC010000432.1:0-9301 GCA_044867545.1 Hyphomicrobiaceae bacterium
TGCTGCTCCGCCACTATCCCCTCGCTCCATTGCAGATGCCCGACATCTCATCGATGTACGCTTGGCGGTTGGCAATGGGCAACATCGTGGCGAACGGCCGCATCCGAGGGATGCGGCCGTCAGACGACCGCCGGCGATCGCACGCCGGCGAGAGCCCAGAGCTAGACCGAGGCGTGCTTCTTGCCCGCCCGCGCCGTAAGCGCCTCCTTGGCGGCCTCGTTGAACGCCTTGTCCGGAGCGAGGATCACCGACGCCGAGCGAACCCGCTGATGGGCCGGATCGACACCGGGTGGCTGCGCGCCCTTGTCGGCCAGCGCCCGCGCCGACCGCATCATCCTGTGCCGCGCCATGATGATCCCGTTGTCGGTGGACACCAGGTTTTCCATGGTGCGGTCGATGATCGGGCCCATGCTTTCCTGCAGCGAGGCATCCTGGATCGCGATCCCTTCGACGCCGCTGTAGGTACGGCCCGCCTTCTGCGCCTCCCGATCCATCAGGTAGTCGTTGTCCTTGTTGGCGAGCGGACGGAACGTGCCGGGCGCGTACTTGCAGTGCACGCCGGCTCCGGCCGAGAGCGCCTCGAGCTCCTTGGCGGTCAGCGCCCGGGAGGGATGGTAGTCGTAGCTCCAGGCCCAGCAGTTCTCATCGTCGATCGGAATCCAGAAGTGGCCGTGAACGGGATGGTCGCCCCGCGGCGGCACCATCGTGAACGACGGCATGACCCACGGCGTGATGCGCCAGTAGTAGTTGCCGTTCTCCGCATTCCTTCGGGCGCCGATATAGAGCCCGCCGGGCGCCTCGACGACCTCGAAGTGCGGCTTGGCGTCACTCAGGTTGTACTTGTTGCCGGCGGCGCCCTTGAACAGCGGATCGCTCTCGAGGTCGCCCCGATGCAGCCACGACACGTGGCTCGAGTCGATGCCGCCTTCGAGCGCTTGCAGCCAGTTGCACTCCTGCAGCCGCTTCGAGACGAAGGTCTGCTTCTCGGGAACCACCGCAAACTCCCATTCCGGCAGCGGTGGCTGCTTCTCCGGTGGTCCCATGTAGGTCCACAGCACCGGACCGACCTTCACCAGCGGATAGTTCTTCAGCTTGATCTTCTTGCAGTAGCCGCTTTCCTCGGGCTCCGACGGAACATCGGTGCACTGGCCGGTCACATCGTACTTCCAGCCGTGATACGGACAGCGCAGCCCGCCCTCCTCGTTCCGCCCGAACCACAGCGACACGCCGCGGTGCGCACAGAACTCGTCGATCAGACCGAGGCGGCCCTCTGTATCGCGAACCGCGAGCAGCCGCTCCGACAGGAGCTTGACCCGTACCGGCGGGCAGTCGTTCTCCGGCAACTCCCGGGCCAGCAACGCAGGTATCCAGTAGCAGCGGAACAGCGCCCCCATCGCCGTGCCCGGCCCGGTCTGGGTCAAGAGATCGTTCTGTTCTTTCCTGAGCATGTTTGGAACTCCGTGTGTTCACCGCAGCGCTGCCCGCCGATCAAGGCCTTGGGCCGATGGTCCGCTTGATGGGTTGACCTGAAACGGACCCAGCTGCTATGACGCAGATCAATAGTTCTTATATGCGGAACAGCGTTCCGAACGAGCTGGCGGGATCGTATCGCTCCCGTCCGCGACTCGTCAAATGAGAAGGAGGTTCAAACTGATGTCCGAGACGAAACGGATCGCTCTCTGCAAGACTGACGAGGTCGCCGTCGGTACCGCGATCAAGGTGGAGGCCGACAACCTGGCCCTCGCTGTGTTCAATGTGGGAGGCGAGTTCTACGTGCTCGACGACCTATGCACGCACGGCCCGGGGTCATTGTCGGAGGGTTTTATCGAGGACGACGTCGTTGAATGCGATTTCCACAACGGCAAGTTCAACATCCGCACCGGCGAGGTCGTGGCACCGCCGTGCATGATCCCGGCCAAGACCTATCCGGTGAGCGTCGAGGACGGCACCATCTACATCGAGGCCTGACCGCCGGTCGTGCTATGAACCCTGTCCATCTGACTTTCGAGGCAAAGCGATGAGGTCGGGCTTGCTTCCGCAGCTCGGGGGGTGTGCATGAGAGCGGACGTTCGCCCCCAGCGTCGAACCCGGAACGGCCGGCCTCCGGCGCACGGCGCAAGCCCCGCCGCGGGCGGCTCGGCCGCAGACGCCGCCTCGCAACGCCGCGCGACGCGGCGAGCAGGCCCGCGCCGGCTCTCCTCCGTCGCTACCGCGATTGCCGTGCTGAAGGCATTCTCTGCGGACGAGTACGAGATCGGCGTCAGCGGCCTCGCCCGCCGGCTTGGGATCGCAAAGAGCACCGTGCATCGGCTCGCTCGGACGCTCGTGTCCGAGGGATTGCTGGAGCAGAATCCAGAGACCGAGAAGTATCGTCTCGGCATAGCGCTGTTCGGCCTCGGCGCCTTGGTCCGCCGCCGGATGAACCTTTCGAGCGAGGCGCGCCAGGATCTCTTCGCGCTCCGCCAGGCGACAGGCGAGACCGTGCAGCTCGCAATCCTCGACCACGCCGACATCATGTACGTCTACAATCTGGAAAGCACCCAGGCGATCCGCGTCAACTCGGACATCGGCGTCCGCAAGCCTGCCTTCTGCACCGCCAACGGCCGCGCGATCCTGGCATTCCAGCCGGACGAGGTGATCGGTGCGGCGATTGCTCGCGGTCTCGAGCGGCGGGCTCCGAAAACCGAGGTCGATCCGGCGCGCTTGCGCAAGACCCTGGCAGAGGTGCGCGCACGCGGTTACGCCACCGAGGATGAGGAAAGCGAAGCCGGCATGCGCGCGGTTGCGGCGCCGATCCGCGGCGCCGGCGGCGTGATCGTAGGCTCGGTCGGCGTGGCCGGTCCTGTCCAGCGCCTGACCAAGGACACGCTCTCGAAGCTCGCGCCCCAGGTCATCAGGACGGCGGAGGCTATCTCGGCCCGCCTCGGATATCAGTATCGGACGACATTCTGATCATGCCGCAAATCAAGCTCGCCAATCCCGAGATCACCTACGATTGTCCGGCGGACGACACCGTTCTGAGAGCTGCGCTCCGTGCCGGACTGGGCTTTCCCTACGAATGCAACATCGGCTCTTGCGGCAACTGCCGCTTCGAGCTCGTCGAGGGCGAGGTTCGCCACGAGCGAGTCGACGCACCGGCCTGGACTGAGCGGGACCAGCAGCGCAAGCGCTGGCTCGGCTGTCAATCGGTTGCACTGACCGACTGCCGCATCAAGGTCTCCCTGCGCGACCACTACAAGAGCCACCACCGGCCGAAGCAGACGACCGCGAGGTTGATCGGCACCGACGACCTCACGCACGACATCCGCGAGTTCCGCTTTGCGCTCGCCGACCGCACGCCGTTCCTGCCCGGCCAATATGCGCTGCTGTACCTGCCGGGCGTGACGGGCGCCCGCGCCTACTCGATGTGCAACGTGACCGAGAGCGGCGACCAGTGGCACTTCCAGATCAAGCGCGTGCCGGGTGGCTCAGCGACCGGGCAGCTCTTCTCCTCCACCCCGGTCGGAGCCGAGATCAGCGTCGACGGCCCGTTCGGCATGGCCTACCTCAGAGAGGATGCCCCGCGTGACGTTCTCTTGCTAGCGGGCGGGTCCGGGTTGTCGCCGATGATCTCGATTGCCCGGGCCTTTGCGGCCAGCCCCAAGCTTGCCGGCCGGCAACTGCACTTCGTCTATGGGGGACGCCGCACGGAGGACATCTGCGGCGAGCCGCTGTTGAGGATGCTCGACGGCTTCGGCAGCCGCATCCACTACCATCCCTGCATCTCGATGCCGGACGATGACCCGCACGCGGCCAGCTTCCAGGGACGGACGGGCTTCATCCACGAGGTCGCGCGCGTACTGTTTCCGGGACGGCTGCCCGAGCTCGAGGTCTACTTTGCGGGCCCTCCGGCCATGGCCAACGCTGTACTGGCGATGCTGGTAGAGTCCAAGGTCCCGCCTGGCCAGATCCATTTCGACCAGTTCTATTGATGCCCATGCGCCCCGATCGACGGCGACCCGCCGTGCGTCATCAAAAAGCCATGCCTCGATGTTGCGAAAATATGCGGCAATAGTGGAGGCAAGGCGCATTCCGCAGAGTAATGCACGTGGGGTGCACGAGATTGGTCCCGGATACCGCTTCGACCATTGTGCGAAGATGATATCCGCCTGAGTTCAGCCGCATCCGCCCGAAACCGGCACCTCACACAAGCCAAGGACCACACGAGATGGTCCGGCGGCACTTTAGGTAAGGGAGGCAACCGGTGCACGCGTCCGTCATTACACCCATCGGCATACTTGCGGCGATGCTCGCGCTCGCCGTTCCGGCTTCTGCACAACTGAAGGGCAAGGACCTGCCGCTTCCCAAGCGCGCTCTGCCGCTCCCGGACAAACCTGTCACTGAAATCGAGGCCGACACCAGGGTGCGCGTCAACAATTGGACCGTCGGGCTGGCGGGCGGATTGCTCGAGGGCACCTTCTCCCGCTATGCGGCCGACCTTGGCAAGGCGCTCGATGACGGCGACAATCTTCGTGTCCTGCCGATCATCAGCTATGGCGCGGTCGGCAATGTCAGCGACTTGCTCTATCTGAAGGGCGTCGACTTCGCGATCACCTACGCGGACGTGCTCGACCACTTCAAGATCGTCGAGAAGATCCCCAACATGGAGCGGCGTATCAACTACGTCATCCCGATGTTCGAGGGCGAGCTGCATATCCTTGCGCGCAGCGAGTACAAGAAGATCGAGGACCTGGCCGGCAAGAAGGTCAACTTCAACACCATCGGCAGCGCCGCCAACTACACCGGCGGCATCGTCTTCGACCGCCTCGGCATCAAGGTCGAGCGCGTCTTCAAGAACAACGCGATCGCGCTCGAGGAGATGCGCAAGGGCGAGGTCGCAGCGCTCGTCCACGTCGTCGGCAAGCCCAACAGCCTGTTTGCCGTTCCCAAGCCCGAGCCGGGCCTTCATTTTCTGCCGTTCGAGTACTCGGACAAGTTCCAGGACTACTATTCGCCGACCGAGCTGACCAGCGCCGACTACCCGAACCTCATTCCAAAGGGCGAAACCGTGCCGACCATCTCGGTGGCCGCCCTTCTCGCCGTCTACAACTGGCAGACCAACGGCGACCGCTATCGCCGCGTCGTCCGCTTCATCGAGTATCTGTTCGACCGCTTCGATCGCCTTCGTCAGCCGCCCTACCAGCCCAAGTGGAAGGACATGAACCTGGCCGGCACCGTGCCCGGCTGGACCCGTTATCCCGTTGCACAGGCGTTGGTGGACAAGGCAATCGCGAAGGCGGCTGAGCCGGCACCACAGATCGACCCCGTGCTGGCGCGCGCGCAGGTAACCAAGGTGGCGCCGTACAGCCCCGCCGAGCAGGAGCGCCTGTTCCAGCAGTTCATGGAGTGGAGCAAGAACCTCAAGAAGAACTGACCAAGCGCATACCCGCCACGCGTATCGAGTAGCGACGCCTGACGGCCTACCCGTTGTGATGGTGGTTGCGTCCGTGCGGGTGGCCGGGACCATGGTCATGATGATGGTCATGGTCGTGATCGTGACCGTGGTCGGGCTCTATGGTCTGAGCCTCGGCATAGCCGTGCATCAACGCCTCGATCACCTTGCGCAGCGGATCCTCGCCGAGCGAAAGGTGCCCCGCGAGAAGGCCCGCCAATCGCGCAAAGACTAAGGGCTGATTTGCGAACCGCTGATACCTCTGATCCGGCTCCGCGCTCTCGCCATCGCGCACCGCGCGCTGCAAGGCATCCGCAAACAGCTTGTCCATATAGGCATGAGGCCCGTCTTCGCCCTCCCCCGCCTGTGCCCTGCGATGACGCGCGAGCAACGCCTGGGCTGATAACAGGAAGCGCGCATAGAGTTCTTCGCTGAACCGGTCCTCCTCGTCCAAATCGCCGCACATCTTCCTGTTCGCTCCAAGGTTGAAGATTGACCATCACGACGCCGCCGGGCGCGCGGAAGAGCTTTAGCATCGGTCAGCCGCGCAGCAAGCTGGTCGCGTTGTGCAGAGCACAATCGCCGGATCGCGACCCGCATCAGCGGCCCCTGAGCGCCCTCGTCACCCAGCGCGGGAACGATGCAACCGCGCCGTGGACACTGCGCGCCAGCCTCGACTATTGTTGA
Organism: Hyphomicrobiaceae bacterium; assembly: GCA_044867545.1. Lineage (GTDB taxonomy): Bacteria > Pseudomonadota > Alphaproteobacteria > Rhizobiales > Hyphomicrobiaceae > DATLZB01. The sequence goes on from JBIOVC010000432.1 coordinate 6,119, forward strand.
GCCCCGATGCCCACACAAAGCCGCAGGCGATTCCGCTGGCCGAAGGGACCCCTTGGCCGCGTAGGAAGCCCGCGAAATGGAGCCGTAAACCTCTCATGCTCGAGATAATGATCAACTCGCTCTTTGCGATGTTGACCTCGCCCAAGATCATGGGACTGATGCTGATCGGCGTCATGTGTGGGCTGATTGTCGGCGTCACGCCCGGCATTGGTGGCCGCCTTTCGATCGCACTGGCGATTCCGTTCGTCTTCGGCATGGAGACCATCCCCGGTGCGGTCTTCCTGCTCACCATGCACGCGGTGAACGGCACCAGCGGGCAGATTTCCTCGATCATGTTCGGCGTGCCGGGCGACGGCGACGACGCCGCGACCACGATCGACGGTTATCCGATGGCAAAGAAAGGAGAGGCGGGCCGCGCGCTGGGAGCCAGCATAACGGCCTCCGGTGTCGGCGGCATCATCGGCGCAATTGTGTTCGCCGTCATGATTCCGATCCTCGAGCCCGTCGTGCTGTCGTTCAGCCCTGCCGAGTTCTTCCTGCTGGCACTCCTTGGCATCACCTTCATCGCGTTTCTGGCGGGCGGCGGAAGCATCTTCAAGGGCATCATCGTCGGCCTGTTCGGCATGATGCTGGCGACCGTCGGCATGGACCCCTACACCGGCACGCCGCGCTATGCGGGAGACTATCTGTTCCTGTGGGACGGCTTGAGCCTGGTGACCGCGGTGCTCGCCTTCTTTGCCATTCCCGAGATGGTTGCGCTCGCCGTCAAGGGCGGATCGATCGCCGCGGTTTCGAGGGAGGTCGCGCAAGTCTCCTATCGCCAGCTTTTCCAGGGCGTTCTCGAGGTGCCGCGCCACTGGTGGCTGGTCATACGTACGTCGATCATTGGCGCCGTGATTGGCATGATCCCCGGCCTTGGCGGCTCCGCTGCAGCGTGGATGTGCTACGGCCACGCCGTGCAAACATCCAAGCATCCCGAGCGGTTCGGGCACGGCGCGGTCGAAGGCGTGATCGCACCGGAGACCGCGAGCAACGCCAAGGAGGGCGGCTCGCTGTTGCCGACGCTGTTCTTCGGCATTCCGGGCAGCTCCGGTATGGCCGTGCTGATGGGTGCCTTCCTGATCCTCGGCATTCAGCCGGGCCCAGCCATGATGACCAACCACCTCGATGTCGTGTGGACGCTGATGTGGGCACTCATCGTCGGCAACCTGATCGCGGTCAGCTTCCTGCTGTTCATCAATCGCTGGGTCGCCATGCTGACATTCGTGAACGGCCTGATGCTGGCGCCGTTCATCATCGTGCTTGCTGTGATCGGCTCGTACGTCAACGAAGGGCAATGGGAGAACCTCGTCATTCTCGTGCTCCTGAGTTTCGTCGGCTATGGCCTCCTTCGCTTCGACTGGCCGCGTGCGCCGTTCGTGATCGGACTGGTGCTCGGCCGGATTTCGGAGGAGTCCCTGCACAAAGCGCTGGGCCTCTGGGGATTGGGCTTCTTCACCCGGCCGCTGTCACTGGTGCTGATCGGCCTGATCGTCGCCACCATCGCCTTCGCCGTCTACCGCAATCTGAGACCCTCCAGGGCGACCCAGCAGCTGAGCATGGCCCAATGAAGAGCGCGATCGCCAGATACTCCAACTCGACGATGACCTTGGCGCTGCTCGCCATCTTCGTGGTGATGGTTGCCATCGCGACGAGCTACCCGGCGGGCGCCCGATTCATGACGTTCGTGGTCGGCCTGCCGGCGATCGCGCTGTGCCTGCTGCAGCTCACGCTTGATGCGCGCGACCGGCGTCGCACCGCGGAGCCCGAGCGTGGTCCAAGCGAGCTCGAGATCGCTCAGCAACGGGTCTCGCAGAAAGTCGGCCACACGGTACAGTTCGATGTCCCAGCAGCCGACATTGCGGGGGACGAGGCCCCGCTCGATCCGCAAACCAAGCTGCGCCGGGAGCTGGCGGTCTGGGCCTACTTTCTTGCCCTGATCGGCGGCATTCTCCTGTTCGGCTTCTACATGGCGATCCCGGTCTTCCTGTTCACGTTTCTGCGCTTCCAGGCCGGCGCGAAGTGGACGACCACGCTGCTCCTGACCGCAATCGCCAGCACCATCATCTATCTCGCATTCGAGAAGGTGCTTCGGGTCCCGTTACACCCGGGCTTCCTAGCCGATCGGATCAACTCCGTTCTTGGCTTCTGAGAGGCTGCGATCGAAGTCGCGCTTGCTTAACACCATTGATTTCACTACTTACTTCGCGGAAATCTGCTCGTTGGGGCAGAAGGAATGGCAGCCTGGGCACGCAGGCTCGTGTTTTTGGGAGGAGTGCGAATGCCAGCAACGCGGAAATGGCTCCGAGCAGCCGTCGGCGCCGGCTTGGTTTTGAGCTTGACGGCTCAGCCGTCGCTCGCGCAGAGCGGTGCCGAATTCTTCAAGGGCAAGACAGTCACCTACATCGTCGCGACCGCACCCGGCGGCGGCTACGACCTCTACGGCCGCCTGGTTGCCGAGTTCATGCAGAAGTATCTGCCCGGCTCCACCTTTGTGGTGAAGAACATGCCGGGCGCCGGCCACCTGATCGGGACCAACGCGATATACGCCTCTGCTCCCGACGGCCTCACCATCGGCACGTTCAACACCGGCCTCATCTACAATCAGCTCATCAAGGCGGAAGGCGTCAAATTCGACCTCACCAAGATGTCGTGGATCGGCAAGGCCGCCTCTGAGCCGCGCGTCTTTGTGGCGTCCGCTCAGGGGCCCATCAAGAGCTTTGCCGACCTTCAGGCGCACAAGCAGCCGGTGAATTTCGCCACCTCCGGCATCGGCAGCGCCAACTACGTCGAGATCAACTCGCTGACCAACATCTTGAAGCTGCCGATCAAGATTCTGACTGGCTACAACGGCAACGACGACCAGCTGGCGATGCGCCGCGGCGAGGTACAGGGCAACTTGGGCTCGCGCTCCTCCTACGAGCAGTTCACCAAGAACGGCTACGGCCGCTACATCGCCCAGATCGGCGGCAAGGACACGGATGTGCCGCAACTCAAGACGCTGGTGAAGGACCCGGTCGCACTTGAGATCATTGCGCTGATCCAGTCTCAGGGCGATATCGCGCGCCTGACCGCTGGCCCGCCGGGAATCCCGAAGGATCGTCTGGACGCCCTCCGCGCAGCCTACAAGAGCGCGTTGCAGGA
>JBIOVC010000433.1:0-3300 GCA_044867545.1 Hyphomicrobiaceae bacterium
GCTGGCACAGGTCTCGAGCACGGGCGAAAGTCGCCACGGCCTTGCTCGCGGCCGCCCCCTGCGTGGCGATGAGGCACGGTCCCAAAATCAGCTGGAGATCGAGCTCGGACCTGTCCTTGTCCTCGCCAGCCGGCAAGCGGCCTGTCACCTCGATGCCTCGCCGCACGTGTGCAATGGCCTCTAGGTTGGCCGAGCGCAGGGCCGCGTTCTTGCCCGCCTGCAGCCAATATCCCACCGCCTTCTCGATCAGTCCGGCCTCCATGAGGTGGCGCGCCAGAGTTTCGGGCTGAGTCTGGACGATTTCAGGGAATTGTCGCTCGAGCGCGCTCGCGATCGTGGCGTGCAGATGCCCGCGCCGGCTCTTCAGCAGGCTGGAATATGCCGTATCCCGCACCAACGTGTGCTTGAAGGCATAAATTGTCTGCGGCAGCTCGCCCCGGCGGAATATCAGCTCCGACCGAACCAGCTCGTCGAGCGCATCCTCCAATCTGCCTCTCGGCATCCCGGCTACGGCATTCAGCAACTCGTAGGAGAACTCTCGGCCGACGACAGCGCCGATCTGCGCTACCTCCCGCACCGGTGCCAACCGGTCGAGACGCGCCATCAGCGAGTCGTGCAACGTGGTCGGGATCGCCAGGGACGGCAGCGGACCCTCGAGCACATAATGGCCATCGCCTTCCCCCAACAACCCGCTTTCCAGCACCGTCTTGGTCAGTTCCTCGATGAACAGAGGCACGCCATCGGTACGCGCAAGAATCTCGTCCATCACCTCCTTCGGCAGTGTCTTGCCGCCCGCTACCCGCGCGACCAATGCCGCGCCGTCGCGTCGGCTGAGGCGCGTGAGCGGGACCGTCATCATGTACGCGTAACTCGGCCAGGGCGGCACGAATTCGGACCTGGCAGTGGCGAGCAGCAGGACCCGAAGCTGCGGCACGTGCTCCACCATGGCCGCGAGCAGCTCCAGCGATGTCGGGTCGATCCAATGAACATCTTCAAAGATCATCAAGACCGGCTGCCGCGCGGCCAACGCATCGAGCTGAGCCAGGATCGCCGCGAATGTCTTCTCCTTGTGCTTCTGCGGGCTGAGCTCCGGCGAGTGGTAGCGGTCGCCGAGCGGCAGCGACAGAAGATTGGCCAGAACCGCCACCTGGTCGGCGTCGGCGGCCGATTGGGCGAGCAGGGTTTCGAGCTTGGCCAGCTTCCGCGCCGCCGAGTCGCCGCGCTCAAACCGGGCTGCCCATTCAAGTTGGCTGATGAATGGGAACAAGACGCTGTTGACGTGGTGCGCCGAGCAGAAATACCGCAACGTCGTATGCGGTTCGGCTCGGAGCCACTCGTCCAACGCAACCACGATGTGCGACTTGCCGATACCCGGTTCGCCCGTGAGCATCACGACCTGGCCCTCGGCCTGCGTCGCCTGCCGCCATCGGCGCAGGAGCAACTCGACTTGCTCGTCACGGCCCAGCAGCATCGGCAGCTTGGTCTTGTGCGTCACCCCGAAGCGACTCTCCACTTCGCATGCTCTCAGCACCTGCCAAGCCGGCGTCGACTCCGCCCAGCCTTTGAGGGCGACCGGACCCAGCTCGCGGTATTCAAAATACCCGCCTGTGAGCCGACGCGTGTTCGCGGAGATCAGCACCGTAACCAGGCTCGGCGAACGCTTGCAGGCGCGCAGCGAGGTTCGGCGTTTCGCCGACAACCGCCTGCTCCTGGGCAGCGCCTTCGCCGAGAAGATCGCCGACGACTACCGTTCCCGTGGCTATGCCGACGCGAATCTGCAGCTCGGCGTCCGACGGGAGTCCGGCGACGGCATCGACAAGCGCCAGCCCGGCGTGCGTCGCCTGCTCCGCATCGTCCTCGTGCGCCTGGGGATATCCGAAATAGGCGAGGATGCCATCCCCCATGTAGCGGGCGATGCTTCCCCCGTATCGACCGATGACCTCCGCGATGCAGGTGTGATAAGCCCCGATCACCGCTCGCAAGTCCTCGGGATCGAGACGTGCCGAAAGGGCGGTCGAGCCTACCAGATCGCAAAACACGACCGTAAGGTGACGTCGCCCGACATCCTCCCGTTGCGCCGGGGCGGCCACCAGGGGAGATTTCGCGAGAGCCGCCCCGTCGAGCTCAGCGATGGCACGCAGCATCTTGCGGCGATGCCCCAGCGAGACGCCGAGGTCCTTGAGGTCCTGTTCCGTGAGATCGCGGACGACCGAGAGGTCAATGGCGTTCTCAGCGAAGCGTTGGGTGTATTCTTCCAGGCCGATCGAAGCTAGCCACTCGGCAACGCCTCGCATGGCACTTCCCATCGCAGTTGTACGTATTTGTTCATGATACCACGTAAAATGGGGCGCTGATCAGCTCAAGAGGGGTATGCCTACACGCTGCCGTTGAGACCGAGAAGGTTTGCGGCCGATCGATTGGGGTGGCCAATCTTACCCCTCTCGGAAACCCGACCGGCATCGTGCCGGTGGGTCCGGCGCTCGATTTTCTCGGCCCGCACATCCGGGGAAGATTCGGCAACGCGGATAGTTCCGCTCGTTGATCCAAATCAATGACCTCCGGCCGGCATGATCGCAACTTGTGCCGACTTCAGCGATCGGAGGCATCGACATGTTTTCTCTCAGCGAGAAAGCCTGGTCGCCATACGTTGCGGGTATCCTGATCGGCCTACTGCAAATTCCGGCATTCCTGATCATCGAGACGGCGCTGGGTGCATCGTCGTCCTACGTAACGGTGGGCGGACTGATCGCGTCGTGGATCGACCCGTCCATTCTGCGGATCGACTACGTCGCCAAGCATATCGTTGCCACCGCCAAGAACTGGTGGCAGGTCGCGTTCGTCGTCAGCATCGCGGTCGGTGCGCTGCTCTCGGCGAAGCTATCCGGAGCCGCCCGCCAGAGCATCTCACCGATCTGGTCTCGAGCGCTCGGATCGTCCTCGCCCGGCAGGCGCTATCTCGTCGCATTCGCAGCCGGTTTCGTGATGCTGTTCGGCGCCCGGCTTGCCGACGGCTGCACCAGCGGCCACGGCTTGTCCGGCATGGCCCAGCTCGCGGTCGGCTCTACCGTCGCCGTTGCAGCCATGTTCGCAGGCGGCGTCGCCGCCGCCTTCCTCGTGCTTCGCCGCATCTGAGAGCTTTCGATCGATCCAGGAGAATTCCCATGTCCGTCTTGCTCGCCGTCTTCGTCGGCATCCTGATGGGTCTCGTGTTCGGCTTCGCGTTGGAGAAATCGCGCGTGTTCGAGCCCGGCATGATCGTAGGGCAGATGCAATTGCGCAATTTCATCATGCTCAAGGTCT
>JBIOVC010000434.1:0-7675 GCA_044867545.1 Hyphomicrobiaceae bacterium
CCCGGCCGCCGCGCCGCCGTCTTCACCAACAACGACAGCGGCTGGCGCACGGCTTCCGATCTCGCCAAGGCCGGAGTCGAGATCGCCGCGGTCATCGACCGTCGCACATCCGTCGATCCGGCGCTGATTGCGGCGCACGGCCGGGGCGTGCGCGTCGTGACCGGCGGTCAGGTGGTCGCCACCAAGGGCTGGCGCGGTCTCGACGCTATCAGCGTGCGCACGGCGCGCGGCCACGAGTGGATCGATGTCGACACGCTCGCCATGTCGGGCGGATGGGACCCGGTTATACACCTCGCGTGCCACCTCGGAGGACGGCCGAGCTGGAGTGAAGCCATCGCCGCGTTTGTGCCGGGCGTCCTTCCTCCTGGCCTTGCCGTCGCCGGAGCAGCCAGCGGCACGATGTCGCTCTCGGCCTGCCTTGCCGATGGCGCACGAGCCGGCCGCGACGCCGCCGAGCGCGCGGGATTTGCAGCAACCTCGCCAGAGGTGCCGAGGGCCGACGACGAGCCGTTCGCGTTGAGCCCGCTCTGGCATGTGGCCGGATCGAAGGGCAAGGCCTTCGTCGATTTCCAAAACGACGTGACAGCGAGCGATATCGCGCTCGCCGCGCGGGAGGGCTTTCGCTCGGTCGAGCATCTGAAGCGCTACACTACGCTCGGGATGGCGACCGACCAGGGCAAGACCGCCAACGTCAACGGTCTCGCCATGCTGGCCGAGGCCACGGGGCGCACGATCCCTGCGACCGGCACCACGACTTTCCGCGCGCCTTACGTCCCCGTGGCGATCGGCGCATTTGCCGGGCACCATCGGGGCAGAGACTATCGCCCCGCGCGGCTCACCCCGTCGCATGGGTGGGCAGAGGAGCAGGGCGCCCAATTCGTCGAGGCGGGAGCCTGGCTGCGCGCGCAGTATTTCCCGCGGGCCCGCGAGCGCGACTGGCTCGAGACGGTGAGCCGCGAGGTGCGCACGGTCCGGTCTGCGGTCGGTTTCTGCGATGTGTCGACGCTCGGCAAGATCGATCTGCAAGGACCCGATGCAGCCGCATTTCTCGACCGCCTCTATGTCAACACCTGGTCGACGCTGCCGGTCGGCAGGGCGCGCTACGGCGTGATGCTGCGCGAGGACGGCTTCGTTTTCGATGACGGCACCACCTCGCGCCTCGCCGACGACCGCTTCCTGATGACCACGAGCACGGCCAATGCGGCGCTCGTGCTCCAGCACATGGAGTATTGCAGTCAGGTGCTCTGGCCGGAGCTCGACGTGCAGTTCGTCTCCGTCACCGATCAGTGGGCGCAATTCTCCGTCGCCGGCCCACGCGCGCGGGATACACTGACCGCGATCGTGGATCCGCCTTTCGATCTTTCAAACGATGCGTTCCCATACATGGCGGCCGCGGAGCTAACGATGCTGGGCGGTGTCGCCGCGCGGCTCTTTCGCATCTCGTTCTCGGGCGAGCTTGCCTACGAGATCGCCGTTCCAGCCAGGTTCGGAGAGGCGATCGCGCGCGCCCTGATGGAGGCCGGCAGCGCCTTCGGCATCGTGCCCTATGGAACCGAGGCACTCGGCGTCATGCGCATCGAGAAAGGGCACATCTCGGCTGCCGAGATCGATGGGCGGACGACGGCGGCAGACCTCGGGCTCGCGCGGATGATGTCGACCAAGAAGGACTACATTGGCCGCGTGATGGCGAGCCGCCCCGGGCTCGTCCACCCCGACCGGCCCCAGCTCACCGGTCTCAAGCCCGTGGATCGGAGCGCGCGGTTGCGCGCCGGCGCTCACCTCATTCCCTCGGGCGCCCCGGTAGCCGCCGAGCATGACCAGGGCGTGATCACTTCCGTCGCCTACTCGCCGGAGCTCGGCCATTGGATCGGTCTTGGGCTGCTCGTCCGCGCGGCGCAACGTATCGGCGAGCATGTTCGCGCTCTCGACCCGGTGCGCGGCGGCGATGTCGAGGTTGCCGTCTGCGTGCCGTGCTTCGTCGATCCCAAGGGAGAGCGGCTGCGTGGCTGATTCTGCTCCGATACGCCGTTCGGGCCTCGAGCGGGTGGCGATCGCCGGCCGGCACGGCGCCCAGGACGGTGCGCCCGGCCTCGTCGTGTCAGAACGGGCGGATCTAGCGCTTGCCACCGTGATCGCCCGCAACGGTGCTGAGCAGGCGCTGGCGCAGCGCGTGCTCGAGGTCTTTGCGCTCGAGCTGCCGACAACGCCGCGCTGTGTCGAGCGAGGCTCGCTCGCCTTCGTATGGGCGGGCCCGAGCCGGTGGCTCGCCGTCGCGCAGGGTGAGGACGGCTCGCGCTTCGAGGCAAGGCTCAGGCGGGTGCTTTCGGGCCTTGCTTCGGTCGCCGATCAGTCCGATGGCCGGGTCGTGCTGCGGCTCGCCGGGCCAGGGGTGCGTGAGACACTGGCGCGGGGCGTGCCGATCGACCTCCACCAACGCAGCTTCCGGCCCGGGGACGCTGCGCATACCGTCGTTGCCCACACCAGTGTGCAGCTCTGGCAACTGGACAGCGCGCCGACGTTTGAAATTGCCGTGCCTCGTACCTATGCGGCGGCCTTCTGGCGATGGCTGGCGGAGGCAGGCGCCGAGTTCGGGCTTCTTGTCGTCGATGACGATTCAGCAGTCCTTCTGCCCCAACAGATCTGAAATCCTGTGCACGGCGGCGGTCATGGCCTGCTCATCATCACGGCTCCAAGGGCGCGGCCCCTGTACGTCATGGACGGACACCCAGCCGTAGAGGTGATCGCCGCGAAAGATCGGGCCGATCATCTGGGCTTTGGCCAGGTAGATCTCGGTCAGGGCTTGTGGCGGCCGGGGCGCAACGCCGCGGAGATCCTCCTGCTTCAGGATCGATCGGGTCCGGGCGAGCCACTGGATGGTCTCGGCCGCGCGATGGTTCACGGAGCCGTCATGGCGCATGCTCGGCGCGCCGTGGCGAAGCACCTCGGCGCAGGGAACATCCGACTGCCAGCCTCGCGCTGCGTCGTCAGCACGCAAGGTGCCCCGACTGCCGCCGGTGGCATCGAGCAGTGTACTGAGGACCGCTTCGATCTCGTTCACCGGATCGGGGGCATCGGGCATGGCAGGCTCTCCATCATGGCTATGGTCAAGACTGGACTGCAGCAGCGCAGCGACCACCTCACCGGTCCTGCGCACGTGCCGGGCGAGCAGATTTCCGGCGCGGACGGCATCGCGCAACTCGAGCGCGGCCAGAACCTCGCGATGCTCGGCTACCGATTCGTCCCATCGCCCCTGCATTCCGAGCGCGAAGTAGCGCGCCCGCTCCACGCGGGCGAGGAGCCGGCCGTGGGTATCCTTCAACACGGCATTCTTCGCGCCGGCAACGACCAGGGAATGGATCTGCTGGTTGAGACTGAAGTACGCACTTCGATCACCGGCCTCGTGCAAGCGCTCCATCCGAGCCTGCGTCGCCGCAAGGCGCTTGAACTCCCTCGGCGTCAGCCGTGCCGCCGCGAGCTCGGCGGCGATGCGCTCGATGCCGCTCACCGTCTCGAACAGCTCCCCGATCTCCACTGGATCCATCGGCTTGATGCGCGCGCTGCGGTTGGGCCTCAGCTCCAGCAGACCCTCGGCCGCAAGCAGCCTCAAAGCTTCGCGCAAAGGTGTGCGTGACACACCGAGAAGCCGACACAGATCGGCCTCCACGACCCGGACCCCGGGCGAGAGCTCGCAGCGCGTGATCAGCACTCGAAGACTATCGGCGACCCGCTCGCAGAGCCCGGCGTGACCGAGCGGCTGCAAGCCGTCGGCGCTGTATAGGCGCAATTTTCGGGGTCTGCGGACGCGGACGTCGCCAAGGACTTCTGCCACCGGTGGCTCCCCTGTGCCGAAGGCCGTAACAGTGGGCCGAGAAGGGGGTTATGTCGAGGGGTTTTGAAAAGTAAATAAGATCGAATATTCAGCTCTCTATGCATGATTTGCATGCAATCTTTGCGGCTGAGCGGGGGATTGAAGGCAGCATGCCGCCGCGCGTCAGCTTGAAGGCCGCCGGGACCAACTCGGAGGGCGGACGCGCGCCTCGGGAAAAGCTCGCAGGGAATCAAGCAGTTCGGGTCCATGCAAGGGCCGCTGCGCGTCGCCTCAAACGGCGATTGCCGGGCGGCGCGCGGGCCTCGTCGGCAACTGGCACGGAACTTGACCCTGTGTTGGCTCGCGGCTCGCTGAGCCGTCACTCGGGCACGATGCCTGTGGCACCAACTCCGGAGAACGCAACAATGGTCTGCTCCCCTGTCGATCGTCGGCAAATGATCAAGCTGCTGGGCGCCTCGGCGGCCTTCGGTGGCCTGGCCGGGTGGCCCGACGCGACGTCGGCCGCGCCGATGACGCTCGACCAGATCAAGAAGAGCGGCGTCCTGCGCATCGGCTGTGAAGCCGCCTATGTGCCGTTCACCTACCGCGACAGCTCGGCCAAGATCATCGGCTTCGACGTCGACCTTCTTGCCCGGTTCGTCGAGCCGCTCGGCATCAAAGCCGAGTTCATCGATACCCAGTGGTCGGGCGTCATTCCGGCGCTTTATGCCGGGCGCTTCGAGATGATCCCCGGCATGAGCTACACCAAGGAGCGCCTGGAACGCGTGCTGTTCAGCATTCCCTATGCGGATGCCTCGCAGGCGCTACTCATCCGGTCAGCCGACAAGGACAAGATCAAGACGATTGCCGACATGTCCGGCCTGATGCTGGGGATCAAGCTCGGCTCTCCCGGCGAAACTCTCAAGGCGAAGCTCGACGCCCAGCTCAAGAGCGAGCGCGGCGCCGGCTTCAAGGACGTCAAGACCTACGATGATCATCCTGCAGCCTATCTCGCGCTGGCGCAGGGAAGCGTGGATGGCGTCCTCAACACGGTGCCCACGCTGAGCGTCGTGCTGCGCGACAAGCCCGGGACCTACTCGATCGTCTACAACGTCGGCGGCAACAACTGGCACGGCTTCGCCTTCCGCAAGGAGGACACCGAGCTCGGCACATTCATCGATGGCCGGATCGCCGAGATGAAGAAGAGCGGCGAGCTCTACACACTTCAGGAGAAGTGGTTCGGCTTCAAGATGAACGTCGCCGACGCCATCCCGACGTTCGGCTGACGGCTTCGCTCTCCCCGCCTCGCGGGAAGAAAGTCCCGTGAGGGCGGATGCTTGGCGACACGTCGCGGTGCACCTGCCCCTCACCCCAGCCCTCTCCCCATCGCCAAAGGCGATGGGGAGAGGGAGGCCCAACGCCCCGCCAGCACGGAGCTTCCCGAGTGTCGATCGACTGGAACATCGTGCAGACGGCGATCCCGTTGCTCGCACGCGGAACTCTGGTGACGCTGCAGATAAGTCTGGCTGCCGGGGCGCTCGCGTGCATCCTGGGCTTCGCGCTCGGGCTCAGCGCGCTCAGCAATATCCGCCTGCTGCGCGGCTTCGTCGCCGGCTACGTCGACTTCGTGCGGGGCACGCCGCTGCTGATCCAGATCTTCCTGGTCTTCTTCGCGCTCCCGATCATCGGCATTCGCTTCGATGAAATCTGGGCTGGCATCATCGCACTCGCATTCAATACCAGCGGCTACATCGCTGAGACCGTGCGCGGCGGAGTGGGCGGCGTCGAGCGCGGCCAGACAGAAGCCGCCAAGTCAATCGGCATGACGCACCCTCAGGTGCTCACCTACATCCTGTTGCCGCAGGCGCTGCGTCCCATCGTTCCGCCGCTGACGAATGAGCTGATCAGCATGACCAAGAACACCTCGCTCCTGTCGGTGATCTCGGTCTACGAGCTGACCCGGGCCGGCCAGGCGATCATCTCGGTCCATTTCGTGCCGTTCGAGATCTACCTGCTGCTGGCGCTCTATTACTACGCGATCATCAAGACGCTGAGCTGGCTGTCGCGCTGGCTCGAGTCCCGCATGCCTGTGCTCTAATGGGCGAGACCGCACATCCGGTGCTCCGCGTCAGGCAACTGAGCAAGACCTATGGCCAGAAGACCGTGCTCCGCCGGGTGGATCTCGACGTGGCCAAGGGCGAGACCGTGGTCATCATCGGCGCATCCGGCTCCGGCAAGACGACGCTGCTGCGCTGCATCAACTATCTCGAACGGCCGAGCGAGGGCTCTATCCTCGTCGACGAGCAACCGATCGGCCGCGTGCAGTCCGCCAATGGGACCTGGAACGATGTATCGGAGCGCACGCTGGCCGAGCAGCGCCGCGCCATCGGGTTCGTGTTCCAGCGCTTCAACCTGTTCCCGCATCTGACCGCCCTCGACAACGTCGCGATCGGACTCAACAAGGTGCGCGGCTTTCCCAAGCGCGTCGCGCGCGAGCGGGCAGCGGAGCATCTGCGCGCGGTCTTTCTCGGCGAGCATCTCGACAAGCGGCCGATCCAGCTTTCGGGCGGCCAGCAGCAGCGCGTCGCCATTGCGCGGGCGATCGCCATGGAGCCGGCGATCATCCTGTTCGACGAGCCGACCTCGGCGCTCGATCCCGAGCTCGTCCGGGAGGTGCTCGATGCGATCAGGCTGCTGGCGGCGGGCGGCATGACCTCGGTCATCGTCACCCACGAGATGTCGTTCGCGCGGCAGGTGGCGAGCCAGGTCGTGTTCATGGACGAGGGGGCGATCGTCGAGAAGGGTGCGCCCCGCGAGCTGTTCGGCGCGCCGCGCGAGAATCGGCTGCGCCGCTTCCTCGAGCACTTCAACCATGCCAATGGGACAGCGAGCCATGGAGCCGGGCGCACCTTGTGACATCGACATCCTCATCCGCGGCTCGACAGTGCTGACCGGAGAGCCGGGCGCACGCGCCATCGAGGATGCGGTGATCGGCGTCAAGGGCGACCGCCTGGCGCTGATCGCAAAGGCGGCGGAGCTTACCGCACTGCCGCCGGCGCGCCGGGTGATCGACGCGCGCGGTCACTTGGCGACGCCGGGCTTCGTGAACGTGCATACGCATGCCGTGCTCTCGCTCGCGCGCGGCATGACCGAGGACATGGGGTGGGCTCCGGCCTACACGCCGGGCGTGCCGCACGCCTACGATATCCGTGAGGACGAAGCGGTCGCGCTCGCCCGGGTCACGGCGCTCGAGGCCATGCTGTTCGGCTCCACGCTCATCAACGACATGTACGTGCACGCGCATGCGACGCTGCCCGCCATCGCCGAGATCGGGACGCGCATCTCGTCATCGGCCTGGATCCATGATGTCGACTTCACGCACGTGCACGAGCGGGTCTGGAACCACGAGCCGGCGATCGGGGAGCGCACGCTCAAGTACGCCGCCGATCTCGCCCAACGCTGGCAGGGCGCATTCGACGGGCGGGCCAGCGTGATGCTGGCGCCGCATGCCATCGACACCTGCTCGCGGGCCTTTCTGCGCGAGGTGGCGAGCGAGCGGCAGCGCATGGGTGTGCGAGTGATGACGCATCTCGCCCAGAGCCGCATCGAGGTCGAGCAGGTGCTCACTCGCGACGGCATGACGCCGACCGAGGTCGTCGACGATGTCGGGCTGCTCGATGATCATCTCATCGGCGCGCACTGCCTCGTCATGACCGAGAGCGACATTGCGCGGGCCGGCCGCGCCGGCATCACGGTGGCGCACGCGCCCAAGGTCAATCTCACGGGCGGCTATCTTCCGGTCACGTCCAGGCTGCGCCGGGCAGGGGCGAGGGTGGCGCTCGCCACCGACAACATGCACGGCGACAT
>JBIOVC010000435.1:0-11178 GCA_044867545.1 Hyphomicrobiaceae bacterium
GCGGGCACCGCCTCCTCCTACATCGTCTGGATGTTCGTGCTCGACGGGCTGATGATGCTCGCCTTCGGCACGATCCGCTTTCCGCACGCGATGATCGAAGGAGCCCGCGGGTCATGGGGAATCGTGCTCGGCGGCGGCGCGCTTTCGTGTGCCGCCTACGCGATAGCGATCTGGGCGATGACCGAGGCGCCGATCGCGCTGGTGGCCGCACTCCGTGAGACGAGCGTGCTGTTCGCAGCGATGATCGGGATCGCCTGGCTGCGCGAGCCGCTGATTGCAGCGCGGCTCGTCGCCGCCGTTCTGGTCGTCGCCGGCGTGATGCTGGTCCGACTTCGGTAGCCTGAGCGCACTTCGCCCAGATCAGGTGGCCTGATCTCGCGGTGCGGAGACTCTCTGCGTGTTTGCCTGGGAGGACGCCCCCTCTCGCAGGCGGCTGTCGCGCAGCTCGCCGGCGACCTCCAGGATCGGATAGGCGACGGAGGTCAGATGCGAGTTGATGCGTTTCAGGTCGCGGATGATGTCGAGATGGATCGCGCTCGTCTCGATCGACTCGGGCCGTCCGTCCCTGAGGCGCGCGAAGTGCCGGTCAGCGGCCTCGAACTCGCGCGCGCGCATGGTGGTCTTCTCCTTCAGAAGGCGGCGGGCGAGCGAAACGTCCCTGGTCGCGAACACATTGAGGGCGAGCTTCATGTTGTCCTCGACCTGGCTATGCAGGCGGCGCAGCTCGGCCAGACCCTCGGCGGAGAACGTCAGTTGCTTCTTGATCTTCTTGGAGGCCAGCTCCATCAGGTTCTTGTCTATGATGTCGCCGACGTGCTCGAGGTTGGTGGTGAATGTCAGGATCTCGACGTAGCGGCGCGAGTCGTCCTCCGTCATATCGGTCTTGGACGCACGGATCAGGTAAAGCTTGATCGCCTCGTGCAGCGCATCGACGTCATCGTCCGACTTCTCCACCTCCTTCACGAGCCGCAGATCGTTGCCTACAAATGCCGGCAGCGAGCGGCGCAGCATGTCGAGGATGATATCGCCGACGTGCAGGGTCTCGCGCATGGCGCAGCCTAGCGCCTCAGACGGGTGCTCCAGAACGCTCGAGTCGAGATGCTGAGGGGCGCGCCGGTCCGGCGCACCAGGCGGAAGCGGCATCAATCGGCCAACCACAAAAGCGAGGGGATCGAGCAGCGGCAGGAATGCGGCCGCGACCGCGACGTTGAACAGCGTGTGGAAGTTGAGGACGAGGCGGGCCGGCGACAGGCCGAGCCCCTCGAGCAACCCGGCAATCGAGGCAAGGAACGGCAGGGCGAGCAGCGCGATCGAAAGGCGGGCAATCAGATTGCCGAACGGCACGCGGCGGGCTGCGACCGGCGCGGCGGTAAGCGTGACCATTGGAGCAACCGCGCCGCCGATGTTGGCGCCGAGGACGAGCGCGATGGCCAGCGTCGCCCCGATGGCGCCGCTCGCGGCCAGCGACATGATGAAAAGGACAATGGCAAGGCTCGAATGGGCGAGCCACGTCACGCCGGCCGCCACCAGGACGGCGATGAGCGGCTCGGAGCCCAGCGCACCGAGCACGACCTGAAGCGTGGAGCTCTCCTGCATGGCGCCCGACACGCTGCCGAGCAGGCTCAGCGCCAGCAGCATGAGGGCGAGGCCGATGGCAATACGACCGGCGTTCTTTACCTGCCCGGTGGTCGAGGCGCTGAACAGCACCACGCCGGCGAACATGATGCCGGACCAGAGCCACTTGATGTCGAAAGCAAAAATCTGCGCGACCAGCGTCGAGCCGATGTCGGCGCCAAGCATGATGGCGAGCGCAATCGGCAGGGTCAGCAGACCACGGCCGGCAAACGAGGCAAGGAGCAGTGCGGTGGCGGTCGAGCTCTGAAGGAGGCCGGTGACACCGACGCCGGCGCCGAACGCGGTGAGGCGGTTCTTCGAGGCCCGGGTCAGGACGGCACGCAATCCGGCGCCGAAGGCACGGGTCAACCCGGTGCGCACCATGCGTACGCCCCAGAGCAGGAGCGCCACAGCGCCGAGAAGAGTAAGAAGCAGCTCGCTTCCGGCCATTGTTCGTCTTCTTCGTTGGCATGACCAGGTTCGCGCGGGCCCCTTCGCGCGAATGCGTATCAACGCTCGTGCTGGCAAGCACGAAGCAGCAACCCTAAGACCAATTCAAGTTGGCGAAAAGTGGTCTTGTCAGGCTTTTTGCCCGAATCCGGACTCGCCTGCGCGCGCCGGGTCGGCGAGCCAATTGCTGCGCAGCGCCACCTGCTGAGCCGTGTCGAGGAAGCGGGCGACGAGCCCCAGCTTGCGCCGCTCGACGCGGCAGATGGCGTATTCCGCGACCGAGAGGTCGGCGTCGGCGATCGGCAACGCGCGCAGGCGTGCGTCGCGACCAGCCTCGCTCGCGAACACGACGCCGACGCCGAAGCCCGCGGCGACCGCCTCGAGCACGGCCTCGCGCGTCGCCACGTCGAACACCTGGCCGGTCGCAATGCGCTCGCGCGCAAGCCGCCCCTCCAGCACCTCGCGGGTGATCGAGCCCCGCTCGCGGACGACGAGGTCGCGCCCCGCCAGATTGGCGACACGGACGCTCCTGCGGCGCGCCAGCGCGTCCCTCGCGCCGACCAGCAGGACCAGCCGATCGTGCCTGATCTTGACGGCGAACAGGCGCGGATCGGTGGCGGGGCTCGCCATCACGCCGACGTCGGCCTCGTCGTTCAGCACATGGGCGATGACCTCGGCCGAGTTGTCGATGCGGATCGAGAAGCTGAAGAGGCTCGATTTGCGCTTCAGCTCGGCCAGGACGGGCAGCACGTGCACCGCGCTGTCGGCACTCACTCTCAGGCTGCCGGGCGGCGTGGACCGGCTGCCGCGGAGGACCCGGTCGACCTCGCTCAGCGCCTCGTCGAGACGGGTGGTCGCCGCGATCAGCACATGTCCGGGGGCCGTCAGGCGGATGCGGCGGCCCGTGCGCTCGAAGAGGGCGACGCCTGTCGCGCGTTCCAGCGCACGAACCTGGGCCGAAAGCGTCGGCTGGCTGACCCCGCTCAAGCGTGCCGCGAGGGTGAAGCTGCCGGCGGCCGCGACCCGGTGAAAGGCGAGGACATGGGTGATATTCATAGAGATCATCTATGGATATGATCGATTGCGTATATTGGATCAATTTTTCCCCCGCCGCTAGAGTTCGCGGAATTTCGATCGCGGGAGACAGCCTCATGAGCGGCAAGCGGGCGAGGCGCGGCCTTTCCGAGACCGGCGACCCGTTGCTTCTCACCCCAGGTCCGCTCACGACCTCCCGCGCCGTCAAGCAGGCGATGGTGCATGACTGGGGCTCGCGGGATGCGGCGTTCCTCCGGATCAACCAAGCCGTGCTCGACCGGCTGCCCGAGATCGTCAACGCCCAAGGCACGCATGTCACAGTGCCGATGCAGGGCTCGGGTACGTTCGCGGTCGAAGCAATGCTCACCACGTTCGTGCCGGCTGCGGGGAAGGCACTAGTGCTCATCAACGGCGCCTACGGGCATCGCGCGAAGCGAATTCTGGATCTCGCGCGCAGGGCGTTGGTCGTGCACGAGACGGCGGAGGACCGGCCGCCCGACCTCGACGCGATCGATAGGCTATTCGGCTCGGACCGCTCGATAACGCATGTGTTCGCGGTTCACTGCGAGACGACGAGCGGAATCCGCAATCCGATCGCGGAGATCGGCGCGCTCACCGAGAAGCACGGACGGCGGCTGCTGATCGACGCGATGAGCGCGTTCGGTGCGCTGCCGCTCGATGCGGCGCGCGTGCGCTTCGACGCGGTGGCGGCGTCATCGAACAAGTGCATCGAGGGTGTTCCCGGGCTCGCCTTCGTCATCGCCCGCAAGGATGCGCTCGCTGAGACCAAGGGCAATGCGACGACGCTCGTGCTCGATCTTTTCGACCAATGGCAGGCGTTCACGAAGACCGGGCAGTACCGCTTCACGCCGCCAATCCACGTGATCGTTGCGTTCCACCAGGCGCTCGAGGAGTTCTTCGCCGAAGGCGGCCAGGCGGGACGCGGCAGGCGGTACGCTGAGAACTGCCAGGTGCTGATCGAGGGAATGCGCGACCTCGGCTTCAAGCCGCTGCTTTCCAAGGAGTTGCAGGCGCCGATCATCGCCACCTTCCACATGCCGACGCACCCGAAGTTCGCGTTCCAGTCGTTCTACGACCGGCTCAAGGACCGCGGCTACGTGATCTATCCGGGCAAGCTGACGGTCGCCGACACATTCAGGATCGGCTGCATCGGCAGGCTCTATCCCGATGACATGCGCGCGCTGCTGGCGAACGTGCGCGAGGTCCTCGACGAGATGGGTGTCGCCAGCCTGGAGGCCGTGAACTGATGACGCCCCCCAGTCATGATACGAGCATCGAGCACGACGCACGCCAGGTGAGCTGCAATGGGCGCAGCTACCGCTACCCCAAGGCGCCGACCATCGTCATCTGCCTCGACGGCTCGGAACCGGGATACATCGAGGAGACCATCAAGGCCGGACGCGCGCCGACCTTCGCCCGGTTCATGCGCGAGGGGGCGAGCCTCATCGCCGAGAGCGTGATCCCGAGCTTCACCAATCCCAACAACCTGTCGATCATGACCGGACGGCCGCCTTCGGTGCACGGCATTGCGGGCAACTTCTTCTACGACCCGGCAAGCCAGTCCGAGGTCATGATGAACGACCCGAAGTTCCTGCGCGCGCCCACCATCCTCAAGGCGTTCCAGGATGCGGGGGCGAAGGTCGCGGCGGTCACAGCCAAGGACAAGCTTCGGCTGTTGCTGTCGCAAGGGCTCGACTGCGCAAACGGGCGCGCGGTCGCGTTCTCCTCGGAGCGCGCCAACCAAGCGACCCTGAAGGACAATGGCATCGACGACGTGCTGGGGCTCGTCGGCCTGCCGCTGCCGGGCGTCTATTCGGCCGGCCTCTCCGAGTTCGTGCTCGCCGCCGGGGTCAGGCTGCTCGAAGGCTTCCGCCCCGATCTCATGTACCTGTCGACCACCGACTACATCCAGCACAAGACGGGGCCGGGCACGCCGATCGCCAACGACTTCTACGCGATGATCGACGGATATCTCGCCAAGCTCGATCAGCTCGGCGCGGTGATCATCGCGACCGCCGATCACGGCATGAACGACAAGCATAATACCGACGGCTCACCCGACGTCGTCTATCTGCAGCCACTGTTCGATCAGTGGGTCGGTAAGGACAAGGCGCGGGTGATCCTGCCGATCACCGACCCTTACGTCGCGCATCATGGCGCACTCGGCTCGTTCGCCACCGTCTACCTGCCGCCGGGCGCCGACCTCTGGCCGCTGATCGACAAGCTCAAGCAGGTGGATGGGATCGACCTGGCGCTGCCTCGTCAGGTCGGATGCGAGCGCTTCGAGCTTCCGCCCGACCGGATCGGCGATATCGTCGTCGTCTCCGGCCGCCAGAAGGTGCTCGGCACGGCGCCCGAGAAGCACGACCTGTCAGGGCTCGACGAGCCGCTCCGCTCCCACGGCGGGCTCGCGGAGCGGCTGGTGCCGATAATCTCGAACCGCAGGCTGTCGGTACCGAGAACTCGCAAGCTGCGCAATTTCGACGCGTTCGAGCTGGCGCTCAACCACGCCGTCTGATCGCAACGCGCACAAGCACGTCAGTAGGAAAGGACTGCCAATGACGTTCAGGTATCAGCGAAGCTACCGCGGCAAACTGCAGGCAGTGCTGCTGGACTGGGCCGGCACTACGATGGATTTCGGCTGCGTTGCGCCGGCTGTGGTCTTCGTCGAGGTGTTCAAGCGCCAGGGCGTGCCGATCAGCATGGAGGAGGCGCGCGCGCCGATGGGCGCCCACAAGCGCGTCCACATCCAGAGGATCACGCAACTGGAGTCGGTGCGCGCGCGCTGGCGCGAGAAGCACGGGCGCTTGCCGACCGACGCCGACGTCGAGAGCATGTTCGAGGAATTCGTGCCGCTGCAGCTCAAGTGCCTGTCGGACTATTCCCAGCTCATCCCCGGAGCGCTCGAAACGGTAAAGGCAATCAGGCAGCGCGGCTGCAAGATCGGCTCGACCACCGGCTACACAACGGAGATGATGAAAATCAATCTCAAGGACGCGAAGAGGCAGGGCTACGAGCCCGATTCGACAGTTTGCGCGTCCGATGTGCCGGCGGGACGGCCCCTTCCCTACATGTGCCTGCAGAACGTCATCAATCTCGGGGTGTCGCCGGTCGAGGCCTGCGTCAAGGTCGATGATACGCGTCCGGGCGTAGAAGAGGGGCTCAACGCGGGCATGTGGACCATCGGGCTTGCCGTCAGCGGCAATGAGGTCGGGCTCTCGCTGGCGGAATGGAACAAGCTCGACAAGTCCGATCAAGATCGCCAGCGTCAGGCTGCGTACACGCGGATGCTCCAGTCGGGCGCGCACTACGTCGTCGATTCGATCAACGAGATGCTGCCCTGCCTCGATGACATCGAGGCAAGGCTCGCACGCGGCGAGAAGCCGTGAGCAGCGCGATTGGGAGGTGAGGAGGAGCTATACCAGCAAGACCTAATTCCTGGTTTTGGCCGGATTCGCCGTTTTCCGTGTGTTTCGTGGAACATGGCCGGTCATACGTATGGAGCACGAAGGGTCTAGTATCAGCGGGATTTGCGTCTCTGTCAGGAAGGGGAGTTTGAGCACTATGACTAGTAGGATGATAAGGGCCGGCGCGCTGGCGCTGGCCGTCGCGCTCGGGGCTGCGACAGCAGGCCCCGCGCTCGCACAGAAGACGACGCTGACCGTCTACACGGCGCTCGAGAACGAGCAGCTCGCACCGTTCAAGGCCGCTATCGAGCAGGCGGTGCCCGAGGTCAGCGTCGCCTGGGTGCGCGATTCGACCGGCGTCATCACGGCGCGGTTCCTCGCCGAGAAGGACAATCCCAAGGCGGACATGGTGCTTGGCCTCGCCGCGTCGAGCCTGCTGCTCTTCAAGAAGGCCGGACTGCTCGAGCCCTACAAGCCCGCCGGCGTCGATGCTCTGAAGCCGAGCTTCCGCGCCGAGGACGGCAGCTGGACCGGGCAGGACGCATTCCTCGGGGTCGTTTGCTACAACACCGCGGAAGGCGCCAAGATCGGCGCGACAGTGCCGAAGTCCTGGAAGGACCTGCTCGATCCCAAATACAAGGGCAAGCTGGTGATGCCGCACCCGGCTTCATCCGGTACCGGCTACCTCACGGTCTGGGGCTGGATCCAGAACATGGGCGAGAAGGGCGCCTGGGAGTTCATGGACAAGCTCCATGAGAACATGGGTGTCTACACGCACTCGGGCTCGGCGCCTTGCGTGCAGGCGGCCAAGGGCGAGCGCGTCGCCGGCATCTCGCTCGACATGCGCGGCGCCCGCGAGAAGACTGCCGGTGCACCGGTCGAAGTGATCTCGCCGGCCGAGGGCATCGGCTGGGAGATGGAGGCCTTCGCGATCGTGAAGGGCACCAAGAACGCCGCCGCGGCCAAGAAGGTCGCGGACTGGGCGGTGACCAAGGCCGCGAACGAGCTCTACTCGAAATACTATGCCGTCGTTGCCCACCCGGCCGTGAAGAACCTGCCGCCGAACTATCCGCCGGATGCGGAAGGCAAGATGGCCAAGGTCGACTTCCTGGCGATGGCCGACAACCGCGAGCGGATCCTCAAGGAGTGGGAGAAGCGCTACGGCAGCAAGGCCGCACCCAAGTAAGCCAAAGCCGAGAGACGGCCGCCCTCGTGGCGGCCGTTTCCATATTGTGAGATAGAATGAGGGATCGGGCAGCGGCAGGATCAAAGGCAGAGGCATAGGCATGGATCGGAAGGTCGACGACCAGCCGGTGGATGCCGCGCGAAATGGCTCCGCGCCCGCGTTCCTGCGCAT
Organism: Hyphomicrobiaceae bacterium; assembly: GCA_044867545.1. Classification (GTDB taxonomy): domain Bacteria; phylum Pseudomonadota; class Alphaproteobacteria; order Rhizobiales; family Hyphomicrobiaceae; genus DATLZB01. The sequence continues at coordinate 7,885 of JBIOVC010000435.1, forward strand.
CACCGGCCTCTCCAAGCGGTTCGGCGCATTCACGGCGCTGCGCGACATCTCGTTCGAGGTCGCACGCAGCGAGTTCGTCTGCTTTCTCGGGCCCTCGGGCTGCGGCAAGACCACGCTGCTCCGTGCGATCGCCGGGCTCGACTTGCAGGATGAAGGCCGGATCGAGATGGCGGGGCGCGATGTCTCCTCGCTGCCGCCGTCGCAGCGCGACTTCGGCATCGTCTTCCAGTCCTATGCGCTGTTCCCGAACCTGACGGTGCAGCAGAACGTCGGCTACGGCCTCGTCAACAGGCGGCTGTCACGCGCAAAGGTCAGGGCGCGGGTCGCGGAGCTGCTCGCGCTCGTCGGCCTGTCGGACCAGGGCGCCAAGTATCCCGTGCAGCTCTCGGGCGGCCAGCAGCAGCGGGTCGCATTGGCCCGCGCACTCGCAACCTCGCCCTCACTGCTGCTACTCGATGAGCCGCTGTCGGCGCTCGATGCCCGCGTGCGGTTGCGGCTTCGGGACGAGATCAAATCGCTGCAGCGCCGGCTCGGCGTCACCACCGTCATGGTCACCCACGATCAGGAGGAGGCGCTCTCAATCGCCGACCGGATCGTGGTGATGAACGAGGGCGTGGTCGAGCAGATCGGCACTCCGGCCGAGGTCTATGCGCGGCCGGCGACGCTGTTCGTCGCCGACTTCATCGGCAACATGACGTTCCTGTCCGGCTCGGTGAAAGGGCCAGCACGCGTTTCCGTCGCGGCGCTCGAGCTGTCGTGCCCCGCCGTCAATGGACTGGCGCCCGGTACCCCCATTCGCGTCGGCCTGCGCCCGGAGGAGGTGCGCATCCGTGGCATCGAGCCCGGCATGCCGAACCAGCTCTCCGCGCGGATCAAGTCGCTGCACTATCTCGGCTCGTTCTGCCGGGCGACGCTCGAGCCCGAGACGGCTCCCGGCGTCGGCATCACGTCCGACTTCTCGGCGAACGCTGTGCGCGACCTCGGCATCGCCGAGGGCCAGACGATCCCGATCGTGCTGCCCGAGGAGGCGCTGCGCGTGTTTCCGGTGCAGGAAACGGCAAGATGAGCCTGGCTGCCACGGCCACGCGCGTTCCTCAACGGGCGCTCTCCCGCGACGAGCTGATCATGCGTGCCGGGATCGTGGTGCTCTGCTGCATCCTCGTCCTGATCATCGCGCTGCCACTGTGGTCGCTGCTCGCCAAGAGCTTCCAGAACGCGGATGGCCGGTTCGTCGGACTGGCCAACTACATCCTCTATTTCTCGACGCCCGCGCTCTATGAGTCGCTGTTCAACAGCCTCGGCGTGGCGATCACCTCGACTGCAATCGTTGTTCCGCTGGCGTTCGTCTATGCCTACGCGCTGACCCGGACAGCAATGCCGCTCAAGGGCCTTGCGATGGCGTTCGCGCTGCTGCCGCTGTTCGCGCCCTCGCTGCTGCCGGCGATCTCGCTGATCTATCTCCTCGGCAACCAGGGAATGATCAAGGGCCTGCTGTTCGGCAATTCGGTCTACGGGCCGATCGGCATCGTGATTGCGCAGGTGTTCTACTGCTTCCCGCACGCGCTGATCATCCTGTCGACGGCGCTCGCGCTTTCCGACCAGCGGCTCTACGAGGTCGCCGAGGCGCTCGGCACGCCGAAGTGGCGCGTATTCACGACGATCACACTGCCGGGGGCGAAATACGGACTGATCGGCGCCTCGTTCGTCGTGTTCACGCTGGTCATCACCGACTTCGGCATCGCAAAGGTGATCGGCGGCCAGTTCAATGTGCTGGCGACGGACGCCTACAAGCAGGTCGTCGGACAGCAAAACTTCGAGATGGGGGCCGTCGTCGGCTTCGTGCTGCTGGTGCCGGCGGTGCTGTCGTTCGCAGTCGACCGGCTGGTGCAGCGCCGGCAGGTAGCGCTGCTCTCGGCGCGCGCGGTGCCGCTGGTGCCGACAGCCGCCCCGCTGAGGGACACAGTGTTCGGGGTCTACTGTCTGATCGTCGGCGGCCTGCTGGCCGGGGTGCTGAGCGTTGCGGTGTGGGCCTCGTTCATCACCTACTGGCCCTACAATCTGTCCTTCACGCTCAAGAACTACGACTTCGCCGAGTTCGAGCCGAACGGCTGGGGCCCCTACTTCGCCTCGGTGCAAATGGCGACGCTCGCTGCGATAGCCGGCACGGCGCTCGTGTTCACCGGCGCCTACCTGATCGAGAAGGGGCAGGGCTTCAAGGCCGGCCGCGCCTTCGCGCATCTGCTCGCCATGCTGCCGATGGCGGTGCCGGGGCTGGTGCTCGGGCTCGGCTACGTATTCTTCGTCAACGCGCCCTGGAACCCGCTCAACATATTCTACGGCTCGCTGATCGTGCTTGCCGTCAACACCATCGCGCACTTCTACACGACAGCGCATGTGACCGCGCTGACCGCGCTCCGGCAGATCGATCCCGAGTTCGAATCCGTCTCGGCCTCGCTCAGGGTGCCTTTCTACCGCACCTTCGCGCGGGTGACGGTGCCGATCTGCTTTCCCGCGATCCTCGACATCGGCGTCTACATGTTCGTCAACGCGATGACCACGGTCTCCGCCGTGATCTTCCTCTACGGGCCGGAGAACAAGCTCGCGTCGATCTCAATCGTGCACATGGACGAGGCGGGCAAGACCGCCTCCGCCGCGGCGATGGCGACGCTGATCGTCCTCACCGCGATCGCGGTGAAAGCGTTGCATATGGCGGCCGACAAGCTGGTATTCAGCCGCCTGCAGGCGTGGCGCAAGCGCTAGGCGCACCGGATGTCGAGCGATTCCAAAAAGCCGGGCGCAGTGGCCCAATCGGAAGGTGATACCAACCTGACGCCGCGACGCGCCGACTGGCAGCGGCGCAATCTCGACACGGCGACGCGGGCGCTGCTCGCGGAGGATGAGCGCTACTTCCTGCGCCAGTCGGTCTCGACGCCCTGCCTCGACGCAATCGTCCGGGCCGAGGGCATCTGGATCGAGGACGCCGCCGGCCGCCGGTACATGGACTTCCACGGCAACAACGTTCACCACATCGGCTACGGCCATCCGCGGTTGAAGCGTGCGATCGCGCAGCAGATGGACGCTCTGCCGTTCGCACCGCGGCGGTTCGCGTGCGAGCCGGCGGTGGCGCTCGCGCGCAAGCTCTCCGACATCGCGCCGCATGGACCGGTCAAGGTGCTGTTCACCACCGGCGGATCGGACGCGATCGAGGTCGCGATCAAGATTGCGCGGACGGCGACCGGCCGGTTCAAGACCCTATCGTTCTGGGATGCGTTTCACGGTGCAGGGTTCGGCGCG
>JBIOVC010000436.1:0-3739 GCA_044867545.1 Hyphomicrobiaceae bacterium
CTCATGTGCTCGCTCGACTCCACGACGATGCTGAGCTCGATCCCCGGATTGAGGACAGCGAGGTCGCGGACAAGCCTCGGCAGCCAGGTGCGCGCCGGAATGCTGGTCACGCCGAGACGCACCCGACCCGTCACCGCTTCACGGCGGCCGACGTGCTGCTGGATCTCGGAGGCGAGCCTCACGATCTTCTCGGCGTACCCGACGAGCTCCTCTCCCTTTCCGGTGAGCCGCGCGGAGCGACCCGATCGGTCGAATAGGACGATGCCGAGCTCTCGCTCGAGCTCGCGGATGCGCGCGGAGATGGCCGGCTGCGTCATCTTGAGATGGCGGCTTGCAGCCCGAAACCCTCCCAACCGGGCCACCCAGTACAGCGTCTCAAACTGATCGAAGTTCATGGATCACCCATGCTCTACTTTCGGCGCTCGGCCGGGGCCGTTGCGTGACCACACGGGCCCGTTCGCCCGCCGCGCCAGCAGCACCGACCATACGCGAGCAGCAGAGCGCTTTCACCCCGCTTGGCGACGTCACCTCGCCGGACTCTAGGACAAGAGGAAGTGCCTCGGAGCACCTGGTCCCTGGCTCAGCCCTCGCGCAGGGCCCGCTCCCGCGTCGCTCTGATCGCCGGCGCCACCAGGATGACGATCAGGATCGCCGTCAGGATCAGGAACGAGAGGCTGATCGGCCGCTCGATGAACACCGAGAAGTCGCCCTGGCTGATGAGCAGCGCGCGGCGCGCGTTCTCCTCGATCATCGGACCCAGAATGAACCCGAGCAGCAGCGGCGCCGGCTCGCACTTGAGCCGATAGAGCACGAACCCGGCGAATCCGAACAGGGAGGCCATCAGCACGTCGAGCGCGCTCTTGTTGATGCTGAAGACGCCGATGCAGCAGATCAGCAGGATCGCCGGATAGAGCAGCCGGTAGGGCACGGTGAGCAGCCGCGCCCACAGCCCGACGAGCGGCAGGTTGAGGACGAGCAGCATCAGGTTGCCGATCCACATGCTGGCGATCAGCCCCCAGAACAGTTCCGGCTTGTTGGTGATGAGCTGGGGTCCCGGATGAATGCCCTGCATCATCAGCGCGCCGACCATCAGCGCCATCACCGCGTTCGAGGGAAAGCCGAGGGTCAGCAGTGGAATGAACGAGGTCTGCGCAGCCGCGTTGTTGGCGGCTTCCGGCGCCGCCACGCCCTCGATGGCGCCTCGCCCGAAGCGAGACGGATCGGCGGCCAGTTTCTTCTCGAGCGAGTAGGCGGAGAACGCCGCGAGCACTGGCCCGCCGCCCGGCAGGATGCCGAGCGAGGAGCCGAGCGCGGTGCCACGCAGCGCCGGCGGCAGGAAGGCCCGGAAATCCTCCTTCGTCGGCATCAGGCCCTTGTAGTCGCGGATATAGCCGCGCTGTTCGAGGCTGCGCGCGAGATTTGCGATGGTCTCGCCGATGCCGAACACCCCCATCGCGATCACCGCGAAGTCGATGCCGTCGCCGAACTGCGGGATGTGGAAGGTGAAGCGCGGCACGCTGGTGTTGACGTCGATGCCGATGGTGCCGAGCAGGATGCCGATCAGGATCATGCCGACCGCCTTGATGACCGATCCCGAGGCGAGGATCACCGCGGTGACAAGACCGAAGATCATCAGCGAGCAATAGTCCGCAGGGCCGAATTTGAGCGCGAACTCGGCGAGCACGGGAGCGGCAGTCGCGATCACTACCGTTGCGATGGTGCCGGCGATGAACGATGAGAATGCCGCCGTTGCCAGCGCCGGCCCGGCCCTGCCCTGGCGCGCCATTTGATAGCCGTCGAGCGCCGTTACGACCGCAGACGACTCGCCCGGAAGATTGATGAGGATCGCCGTTGTCGAGCCGCCGTACTGGGCCCCGTAGTAGATGCCGGCCAGCATGATCACGGCCGCCTGCGGCGGCAGCGCAAAGGTGAGCGGTAGCAGGATTGAGATCGTCGCCACAGGCCCGAGGCCTGGCAGCACGCCGATCATCGTTCCGAGCAGTGTGCCGACGAAGCAGTAGGCGAGCGTCCACGGCGACACCGCCACTGAAAACCCGAATGCTAGATTGTCGAGAAATTCCATCGGGGCCGGAGCTCAGAACGGCAGCAGTTGGAAGGGCAGGCTGAGGCCGTACCAGAATACGGCGGCCGAGAAGGTGATCAGCACGATGCACAACCCCGCCACCTCGAGCGGCCGGAAATCCTGATCGGCGAGGCGGGCGACGACGATGAGAAGCGCGGCGGCAGCGATGAGGCCGGCCCGCTCGATGAGCAGGCCGAACCCGACCGTCGCCAGGATCACCACGAACAGCGGGCGCACGAAGATCGGCTCGGTCTCCTCTCCCTCCAGGAAGCGGGAGCGCACCACCAGGATGAGACCGATCAGCATCAGTCCAATGCTGACCACCCTGGGATAGTATCCGGGCCCCATCCGCGCCGAGGTGCCGAACGGATACTGCAGCCCATAGAGGAGGACGAACGCACCGAAAGCGACGAACAGCAACCCTGCCAGGAGATCGGTGGAAAGACGCAGCTTCATAAGGGACCCGTCCGATTGCGGGCGAGGCGTCAAGACCCTCGCAACGAAGGCGCGTGCCGGACGCCGAAGGGCGCCCGGACACGTGCCTTACCTTACTACGTCTTCACTCAGGCTTTGCGCCTGTATCCTTGACCACCTTGCTCCACTTGGCCGCCTCCGCCGCCAGATAGGTCTTGAAGTCCTCCGGCGACTTGCTGGTGACAGGATAGACCGAGCCATCCTCCATCCGCTTGCGCACGGTCTCGTCCTTCATGGCGTGCAGGATCGCGGCGTGCAGCTTGTCGACGATCGGCCGCGGCGTGTTGGCCGGCACCAGCACGCCCTGCCAGGACGAGCTGACATTGTTCTTGAAGCCCTGCTCGGACATCGTCGGCACGTCCGGCAGCAAGGGCATGCGCTGTTTGGTCGACACGCCCATCGCCTTGAGCCGGCCGGCCTTCACGTGCTGGATCGCGGAGGAGATCGTCACCATCATCATCGGCAAATGGCCGGCGACCACATCGGCCACCGCCGGCCCGGCGCCCCCCTTGTAGGGCACGTGCGTCATGTCGAGGCCGGCTTCCTGGCGGAAGACCTCCATCTCGAGCCGGTTGAGGCTGCCGGCACCCGGCGAGGCGAAGCTGACCTTACCCGGCGGCTGCTTCTTCACGTAGTCGATCAGCTCCTTGGTGTTGTTCGGCGGGAAGTTGGCACTGACGACGAAGATCCCCGGGGTCTCGGCAACCAGCGACACCGGGATAAAGTCCTTCTCCGGCTTCACGGTCAGATCCGAGAACAGGTAGGGATTGATCGATACCGTCCCAACATTGCCGAGATAGATCGTATAGCCGTCGGGCGCGGCGCGGGCCGCCACGTCCATGCCGACGTTGCCCGCAGCACCCGGCCGGTTTTCGACCACGATCTGCTGGCCGAGGAACTGCGACATGCCGGGCTGGATCAGCCGCGCGGCGAAGTCCGATGCCCCGCCGGGCGCGAACGGCACGATCATGCGGATCGGCTTGGTCGGGTACTTGGCGGGGTCCTCCTGGGCAACAGCCGGAGCAGCTGCAGCGAGGATGGCACCCGCGAGGGCCACCAGGGTAAAGCGCCGGTCAATCATCATAGGTCTCCTCCCTAATACAGCTTTGTATTGTTCCCGCACTCTTCGCGCCTACTCAGGCCCGCCCGATCAGCCGTCGTTCGTCCTCCGCGTCGAGCGGC
>JBIOVC010000437.1:0-3525 GCA_044867545.1 Hyphomicrobiaceae bacterium
AACGTCAGATAGACCGGCGACCCGCAGGTCGGGCAGAAACCGCGAGTCTTCACATTTCCGCTGTCACCAATCATGTTCCAGTGCTTGGCTTCGCCTCTGAGTTTCACCGCGGCGCGCCGCGGGAACGTCAGGTAGGATCCGTGCCCGGTGCCGCTCTTGCGCTGACAGTCTCGACACTGGCAGTCGTTCATCACCATCGGCTCGTCGGAGATTTCATATCGGATCGCGCCGCAGGCGCATCCGCCGGTGTAGGCCTCGCTCACGTCTCGCCTCCTTCGATGAGGTGCTGTTGGCGCTCAGGCCTTGCCGTATTCGTCGCGGCGGCGCCACCAGAAGCCCGTCTCGTTGCGTCCCTTGGGTGCGCGATCGAGCCAGTGGTACATGCTCCAGATGCCGTCCATACCGCGGGAATAGCTGGAATAGGTGTGGTAGACGATGCCGTCCTCGAGCACGAACGCGCTCAAGCCCGGCCTGTCACGCGCGTACGTGAGAGCATCGGTTCCGCTATTGGCTGCCAATTGGGCGACGGGCTCTGGAACCGGTGCCAAGTCCATCGCGTGACCGCCGCGCTGGAAGTTGTAGTCGACGCCCCCCTGACGCTGTTGCTCCTCGGTGAACGAGACGTTGAAGTCGAAGTTGAAGGCGCCGCCGTGCGAGGACGCCCATGGGAACGTCCATCCCATCCGCCGCTTGTAGGCCTGCAGCTTCGCCAGCGGCGCCCGCGACACCGCCCATAGCATCACGTCATGGTTGGCGAGGTGCACGGCGATGCCGTTGAACCCGTCCGCGATCGCCGAGCAGGACGGGCAGCCCGCCTTGTAGTCGGGCCCGAACATGAAGTGGTAGACGAGGAGCTGCGAGCGGCCTCTGAAGAGGTCCGCCAGCGAGGCGCTCCCATCCTCGGTCTCGAACCGGTACTCCTTCTCGAGCGGGACCCACGGCAGCTCCTGCCGCTGCCGCGCCACGTCGTCGCCGCGACGCGTCAGCTCCTTCTCTGCCTCGAGCAGCTTAAGCCGCGCTGCCAGCCACTCCTCACGTGTTGCGGTCTTGTGTGTCGTCATGATCTTTTCTCCTTCGTGCCGGACCTTCAGGAGGAGAGCCGCCGCTCGTAGTCCTTCTGCAGGCGGCTCCAGGCATCCCAGAACGCCTGCGGTTCCTTGCCTGTCGCGCGGGCGACCAGAACGTCGAGGTGAGCGTGCCAGCCGGGTCCGACCTTCATCAGCGTTCCGCGGTCGGTCAGGCGGCGGTGGATCACGGTAAGCAGCACCCGCTCGCCCCGCGGCTCCAGCTCGAAGGTGACGTCACCGGTGCCTTGCCAGGTGAAAGTGATCTTGCGGGGCGGATCGAGCTCGGTGATGCGGCTCTGCATCCGATGCTCGTCGCCGAAACCGGGCGGCCGCTCGCCCGGCGGATCGGTGAGCTCGTCGTTTCGCCAGACGAGCTCGAAGGGCGTGCCGACCCTCATTTCCATATCGCCGGCCGCCAGCCATTGGCGGCGCAGGTCGCTCTCGGTGAGATACGCCCAGACGCGCTCGATCGGGCCGGGCAGCAGGCGCTGGATCGTCAACGTGGCAGGCTCGGTGAGCTTGCCGTAGGGGTCCGGGGTCGGTGGCTTGCTCATGGGGCATCTCCTTTCTTACGGCTGGGGGATTTGCGCGCATCCTCGGCGCGGAGGAGCTGATCCAGGACATCCAGGCGGTCGGTCCAGTAGCGCTCGTAGAAGGCGAGCCACTGGTGTGCGCTGGCGAGCGGCCCGGGGGCGAGACGGCACAGATGCGTGCGGCCGCGCACCTCGCGACGGATCAGGCCGGCGTTCTCCAGCGCCTTGATGTGCTTGGAGGCCGCCGCGAGCGACATCGCGAAGGGTTCAGCAAGCTGGCTCACCGTTCGTTCGCCGTTCGCGAGCTCGCGAAGCATCCGCCGGCGCGTGGCATCGCCCAGGGCGTGGAAGACGGCGTCGAGCTGAGGTGTGTCTAATTCAACCATGCGGTTGAATATAAGCGCGCGCTTTCGAACTGTCAACCATCTGGTTGAATAATGGGCTGGCAGTCATGCCTAGGGCAAGGGGGGAAGCGCGGCGACCTTAGCCCTTGCGAGGGTTGTAGCCGTGCTTCTGGCGCCACTCGGTCATGAAGTAAGCGAGGTTGTCGTCGATCGTCGACGGCAGCTCGATGAGCACGGTGACGAGCTGGTCACCGGTCGTCCCGGTCGTCATGTTCCGTACGCCCTTGCCGCGCAAGCGGAACACGCGCCCTGTGCTTGTCCCTTTCGGGATCGTCAGCTGCACTCGTCCGGAAACCGTCGGCACCTCGATGCGTGCGCCGAGCACCGCCTCGTCGACGCCGATCGGGACCTCGAGGAGGATATCGTCGCCGATGCGCTTGAACTCGCGGTGCGGGCGAACCTTGATCTCGACCAGCGCATCGCCCGGCTCGCCGCCGCGCAGGCCGGGCCCGCCCTTGCCCTTCAGGCGCAGGACCTGCCCGTCCGCCACGCCTTCCGGCACCACGAGGTCGAGCAAGCCACCCTGGGGCATGGTGACCCGCTTCTTGGCGCCGTTGATCGCCTCGATGAAATCGATCTCGAGCGTGTAGCGCACGTCCTGGCCGCGAATGCCGAAGGAGCGGCCGGTGCGGGCGCCACGCGTGCCGCCGAAGATATCGGCAAAGATGTCCGAGAACCCGAGGTCGTCCGGCCCGGAACCGGGACCGGGACGCTGTCCCCGACCCTGGAAGGGACCACCGTAGCCGCCGTGTGTCTGATAGGCCCGGCGCGGCTCGCCTGAAGCGTCGATCTCGCCGCGATCGTAGCGGCGGCGCTTTTCCGCATCGCCCAGTATGTCGTAGGCGGCAGACACGCGCTTGAAGCGCTCGGCTGCCGCCTTGTCACCGGGATGCAGGTCCGGGTGCAGCTGCTTGGCGAGCTTGTGGAATGCCTTGCGAACGTCGTCCTCGGTCGCGGTGCGCGGCACGCCAAGCGTTGCGTATGGATCGTCGGCCATCAGCTCATTCTCAGCTCTCGACCAGGATTTCTAGCACCGATTGGGGCGGAGTCGTGGGCAAGAAGCAAAATTGGGTAGGATTGTCAGCGCTTCAACAGCCGGACCTCCGGCTCCTGGTCGAGCAACCGCGCCAGGACGTCGAACCGGCGGCGCAACCGCTCCCCATCGAGACTGGCATGGGCCGGAGGGATTGTCAGCACGAGGCGGCCGCGCTCGTAGGTGAGCGGCGTCTCGTCGATGATGCCCGGCATGCCAACCGACAGCATGTGCGCGGTCCGCAGCGCCGCGGCCACGATGCGCGCACGCTTCAGCGTGCGCTTGTTGATCAGCGGCTTTAGCCGGGTGGACAGCTCCTCGGGTCCGGGTTCCCCCGGGCCGGTGTGCCGGAAGTAGGACGACAGGGCGAGGAACAGGCGTCCCGGATGGTCGATACCGGCGAGCGCCGCGTGGGCGATGACGTTGAGGCTCTGCGCGCCACGGTAGTCAGGATGGGCGCGCCAGCCGATGTCGGAAAGCAGGCAAGC
>JBIOVC010000438.1:0-3855 GCA_044867545.1 Hyphomicrobiaceae bacterium
GCCTTTCGGCGCTTGCCCTATTACCGCCGTTGCCGGCAGCCATCGGCGCAAGGGTCGAGCTCGGGCTTCCCGGATCTCACGGCCTCCATCAGCCATCCTTCCGGGCGCCGGCCGCCGCCCACCAGGCCCGTGTGGATCCGTTCCGGTCCCGTCCAGGCGGCGATGAGCACAACATAGGGCTGGCGATGGCGACGGGGATAAGTCGGTCGAGCGCGACCCCACCCAATTCGTCATGGCCGCGGAGGCGGCCACCCACGGCACCGTTCGGCAAGTGCACGCTCCGAGTTAGGATGGCCCCACGAGCATCTGCTGATGGAACTCTCCAATGCGCGAGCGGCAAGAGAAGCAGCCCTGCGTGTACATCCTGGCGAGCAAGCCCAACGGCGTGCTCTACGCGGGTGTGACGAGCTCGCTTCACGACCGCGTCGCCATTCACAAGCAGGATTTGATCGACGGCTTCACGAAGAAGTACGGCGTGCATCGGCTCGTGTACTACGAGATGCACGATACGATGGAAGCGGCAATACTCCGCGAGACCCAGATCAAGAAATGGCATCGGGCGTGGAAGGTGCGGTTGATCCGGCAGATGAACCCGCAGTGGATCGATCTGTTCGATGAGACGACCGGCGTGATCCTTGACGGGCCTGCCGACCGCGCGCGATCAAGCCGCTGACCGCACCTTCCGCCTCAACCTGTCGTGGGTGGCCGCCTCCGCGGCCATGACGGGTTTATTGCACACGCGGACGGCCGCCTCAACCGCCGATCACCTCGGCGAGCGCCTCCGCGCACGCGCGGTGCGTGAGGTCGAGGCCGACCGGCATCACCGAGATCCGGCCCGAGTAGACCGCCCACAGATCGGTGCCCTGCTCGGTCTTCGACAGGCGGCGCTCGTAGCCGAACCAGAAATAGGGCGTACCCCACGTATCGCGACGTTCATCGATGATCAGCAAGTCCTTGTCGCGCCGCCCCTGCCGCGTGACGACCGTCGCCTCTATGTTGCCGGGCTCGCGGTCGGGGAAGTTGACGTTGATCGGCACCTCCGGCGGCCAGTCGGCAGCGAGCAGCTTGCGGATCAGCGGCGCGCCGTGCGCCTGCGCAGTCTGCCACTTGATCGGGCCCTCGCGCGGCGCACCGACCGCCTGGCTGAGCGCCATCGAGCGGATGCCGAGCAGCGCGCCTTCCATCGCGCCGGCGACCGTGCCTGAGTAGGTCACGTCCTCGGCAAGGTTGGAGCCGCGATTGACGCCCGACAGCACCAGGTCCGGCCATTTGTCTTTGAGGATATGGCGTACACCCATGATCACGCAGTCGGTCGGCGTGCCGCGCACGGCATAGGAGCGCTCGCCGACTTCGCGCAGCCGGATCGGCTCGCGCAGCGTGAGCGAATGCGCGGCGCCGCTCTGGTCGAGCTCCGGCGCCACCATCCACACGTCGTCCGACAATTCGCGCGCGATCTCCTCGAGGATCTTCAGCCCCGGCGCGTTGAAGCCGTCGTCATTGGTGATCAGGATTCGCATCTGACGCCGTTGGCGTTCCTTTCCATATCGTGAGCAGCGCCGTCCGCCGCTCTTCTCCCTCTCCCCGCACCCGCGCCGAAGGCGCACAAGCCGGCTTCGCCGGCTTTGGCCCCTGCGGGGCCGAGCGGGGAGAGGGAATGCAAGCTCATCCCTTCTCGATTCTTTTCATCCCGCCCATGTACGGCACCAGCACCTCCGGGATCGTGACGCTGCCGTCCGCATGTTGATAGTTCTCCAGAATCGCGATCAGCGTACGTCCGACCGCGAGCCCCGAGCCGTTGAGCGTGTGCACGAAGCGCGTGTCTTTGGCGCCCTTGGGCCGGTAGCGCGCATTCATGCGGCGTGCCTGGAAATCGCCGCACACCGAGCACGACGAGATCTCGCGATAGGCGTTCTGCCCGGGCAGCCACACCTCGATGTCATAGGTCTTGCGCGAGGCAAAGCCCATGTCGCCCGTGCACAGCAGCATCGTGCGATAGGGAAGCCCAAGCCGGACGAGAACTTCCTCCGCACACGCCGTCATCCGCTCGTGCTCGGCAAGCGATTGCTCCGGCGTCGTGATCGAGACCAGCTCGACCTTGGAGAACTGGTGCTGGCGGATCATGCCGCGCACGTCCTTTCCGGCCGCGCCTGCTTCTGCGCGGAAGCAGGGCGTATAGGCGGTGACGCGGATCGGAAGCTTGGCCTCGTCGAGGATCGACTCGCGGACCATGTTGGTAAGCGGGACTTCGGCCGTCGGGATCATCCAACGCCTATCGCTGGATTGGTTCAAGATGGCTCGGGCAATCGTCCGAAGGTCGCCCTTCAACCCGCTCTCTGACTCGGCCGTTCTTCGCAGAAACTCCCTGATATCCGTCCACGTCTCTTCATCTAACTCACTTAGGTTCAGAACGTTGATCACCTCCACATACTCATTGGCAACTTTGTCACTTTCCTCAGCCACGGCAGCAAAATCACGCACCGCGTCTTCAAGATCCGACTCTCCGGAGAGGCCCCGATACTGATCCACGCGAAACTTCGGCAATTGCGCCGTTCCAAACATCACGTCATCGCGCACCAGCAGCGGCGGATTGACCTCCGTGTACCCGCCGAGCTGCCGGCCGTAGGCGTTCGTCGCACTGCCCGTGTGCAGATCGAGCATGAACGCGCCGAGCGCCCGTTCGAGCCGGGCGAGCGCCCCCTTGAGCACAACAAACCGGGCGCCGGAAAGTTTCGCCGCGGTCTCGAAGTCCATCAGCCCGAGCGCCTCGCCGATCTCGAAATGCTGCTTCGGCGCGAAGTCGAACGCACGCGGCTCGCCGAGCGAACGGACCAGCTTGTTGTCGTGCTCGTCCTTGCCGACCGGCACGTCATCGAGCGGCAGGTTGGGGATGACAGAGAGCGCCTCGTGCAACTCCTTGTCCCGCGCTTTCTGCTCCTCCTCGCCCTTCGCCAGCGCATCCTTGAGCGCGGTCACCTCGGCCATCAGCTTCTGCGCGGTCGCCTCGTCCTTCGCCGCCTTCGCCTTGCCGATCTCTTTGGACGCCGCATTGCGCCGCGCCTGCACCTCCTGCAGCCGCGTGATGACCTTGCGCCGTTCTTCGTCGAGCCGGGTCAGCTCGGCCGCGAGCTTGACCTCGCCGCCGGGGGCAATGCCTCGCTTGCGGAGTCCGGCGTCGAACGCTTCCGCGTTGTCCCTGATCCACTTGATGTCGAACACGGCGAAGCCCTTCGGCAAACACACTCGGGCGTTCGTATAGGACGCACAGCGTGCGCGGTCCAGCCGACCACCTTCGTCACATCAAAAGGGTGTCATCCTCGGGCTTGCCTGCACTCGCACGAGTTGCGAGTGTCCCGAGGACCCAGTTCTCGCAGCGTCCTGCGGGCTCGGTCCTGGAGCGATCGTGCAGCCCTTGGACGCGCGCAAGGAGCCCGTTGCACCATGGGTCCTCGGGACAAGCCCGAGGATGACATTTTGGGGGGACAAGCCCGAGGATGACATGTTGGGGGGACAAGCCCGAGGATGACATGTTGGGTGTAGGACGCACGGACTGCTACTCAGCCGGCCTGGCTTTGCCCCGCCTGCGTCGCGGCCGGTCGGGCGTGCGCTCGCGCTGACGGCGCTGCTCCACGTCCTCGCGCTGCAGGTGGCGGCCGGTGTCGAGCAACTCCAGCATGTACTCGTGATAGCTGACGCCGGCCGCCTCGGCACGCCGCAGCCGGAACAGTGCAATGTCGCGCGAGGGCGCCCGCCACGCGGCCTTGTGCGCCTGCTCCCAGCAGTAGCGCACGAGCAGCGCCTTGCCGGGCGGCTCCTCCTCGAGCGGCGGACCGCCGTTATGGCCGATCCCCGGCGGCG
>JBIOVC010000439.1:0-5398 GCA_044867545.1 Hyphomicrobiaceae bacterium
GACCTATGGGCGGCACGTGTCGGCCTTGCTGTCGGCCGAGAATTGGGCGCAGCTCTGGATACCGGTCGGGTTCGCGCACGGCTTCTGCACGCTCGAGCCGGATACCGAGGTGCTCTACAAGGTCACTGACCGTTACGCCCCCGAGTGCGACCGCGGGCTCCTGTTCGACGACCCCGATCTCGGCATCGAATGGCCGGTGCCGGCCGCGCAGGCGATCCTCTCCGAGAAGGACCGCCGGCTCGTCCGGCTGCGGGATCTTCCCGCCTATTTCACCTACGCGCCGGGGCATGGCGACTGATGGCCCGGGGAGGCCCGCTTCCCGTCGCGGCCGGCGTCGTCGCCTTCTGGCCGGAGCCCGGCCAGTTGGAGAGGCTCGTTGCCGGCCTGCTGCCGCAGGTCGCGCGACTTCTGGTCTATTGCAACAGCTCGCTGCCGGCCGGCTGCGAGGATCTCGCACAAGAGTACCCGCATCGTGTCGAGATCGTAGGCCACGGCGGCAACGTCGGCCTCGGCGTCGCCTACAATCGGATGGTCGAAGCCGCCATGGCGCATGGCATCGAGCGCATCCTCCTCCTCGATCAGGACTCGCGCCCTCCGCCTGGGCTGTGCGCAGAGCTCTTGGGGCGCATGCAGGACCTGATCGAAGCGGGCGAGCGTCCGGCCGTTGTGGGCCCTCGACCGATCTCGGACGATGGGGAGCCCTACAAGCCCCCCCGGCGGGCTGAACCGGCCGAGGCGAGGCCGCTCGGCCGCAATATCCCTCTTCAGTTCGTCATCTCCTCGGGGTCGCTAATCGACGCCGCCGCATTCCGGGCGGTCGGCCCGTTTCGTGAGGATTTCTTCATCGATGCCATCGATATCGAATGGTGCCTGCGGGCCCGCTCAAGGGGGCTCACCTGCTGGATGGCAACCGATCTGCCCATGCGGCATCGGCTGGGCTCGGGAGTCATCCGCATGCCGGTAGCGGGCGCGCACCTCGTTCGCCAGCCGGCGACGCGCGCCTACACCTTTGTGCGCAACCAACTGGCGCTGCTGCGTCTCGCTCACGTGCCGTTGACGTGGAAGATGCGCGCCACGGCGCATATTGTGCTCCATACGATCGGTCAGGCGCTGTACGCGCCGCACCGCCGCAGGGCGCTGCGTCTCCTCGCACGCGGCTGGCGGGACGGCTTGTTGGGGCGGCTCGGCCCTCCGCGAGGCGAGGAATTCGGCGGCGTCCGCGGCGTCGAGCGAGCGCAGCAGCCGCGACGCCGACCGAAGCGGCAGCATGCCGAAGGGGCGCCGGATCGTCGCCTATGATCCGATAGCCGCGAAAGTTCGTGGCGTCCCGGAGTTGGCGCGCTCGCCGCTTTCCTCGCCGGCGAGGAGGTCCAGGAGGTACCGCCCGTAGTCGTTGTTGCGCATCCGGCGCGCCGAGCGCTCGACCTCGCTCGCTCCGATCCAGCCCGCCTTGAAGGCGATCTCCTCCAGGCAGGCGATGCGCAGGTCCTGCCGCGTCTGCACCGCGTGGATGAACTCGGCAGCCGCCAGCATCGACTCGTGGGTGCCGGTGTCGAACCAGCACGTGCCCCGCCCGAGCCGCTCAACCTGGAGCGCGCCCCTCTCCAGATAGGCCGCATTGACGGATGTGATCTCCAGCTCGCCACGTGCGGAAGGCTTGACGGCGGCGGCAATGTCGAGGACGTCGTTGTCGTAGAAGTAGAGGCCTGTGACGGCCCATTTGGAGCGCGGCCGAGCCGGTTTCTCCTCGATGCTGAGCGCCCGTCCCTCCGCATCGATCTCAACCACGCCATAGCGCTCCGGATCGCGCACGCCGTAGGCGAAGATGCGCGCGCCGGACGTGAGGGAGGCGGCCCGCTCGAGACGCTCCGTCAGCCGGTCGCCGTAGAAGATGTTGTCGCCAAGTACGAGCGCACAGCTGTCCCGGCCGACGAAACCCCGGCCGATGATGAACGCCTGCGCCAGCCCGTCCGGCGAGGGCTGCACCGCGTAGGTGAGATCGATGCCCCATTGGGCGCCGTCGCGGAGCACGTTCTGAAAGAGCCCCTGCTCGTGTGGCGTGGTGATCACCAGGATGTCGCGGATGCCTGCAAGCATCAGCACGCTGAGCGGGTAGTAGATCATCGGCTTGTCGTACACCGGGAGCAGCTGCTTGCTGATCGCCTGCGTCACGGGATAGAGCCGCGTCCCCGAGCCGCCGGCCAGTACGATGCCCTTCATGATGCTCCTCCGTGGACTTGCTGTTCGAGGCGGCTGCCATCGGGGACAAGTTGGTCCAGCACACGATCGAGACCGGCCTGCCAGGGCGCGGGCGCAACGCCGAACGTCCGCTCGATCCGCGTACAGTCGAGACAGGAGTAGGCCGGCCGCGCAGCCCGGCTGGGATAGTCCGCCGTTGCGATCGGCGTGAGCTGCGGCCGGCGCCGCCCCGCCCGGGCCAGGTGCTCGAAGATGTGCCGGGCCACGCCATGCCATGAGGTCTCCCCGCGCGCCGTGTAATGGTATGTGCCCCACGGCGCATCGGCCGCGGGCCTGCCGTGCGGCGCGATCCGGTGCACGATGCGGACGATGGCGTGCGCGATGTCGGCGGCGGCGGTCGGGCTGCCGCGCTGGTCGGCCACGACGCCCACCTCATTGCGCTCGTGCGCAAGCCGCAGCATGGTTCTGACAAAGTTGCTGCCGTGACTCGCGTATACCCAGGCCGTGCGCACGACGATGTGCCGCGGTTGGCAGTCGCGCACAGCCACTTCGCCCGCTGCCTTGCTTCGGCCGTAGGCGTTGATGGGGCGGATGGGGTCCTCCTCCACGTAGGGCCGCGCTGCCGAGCCGTCGAAGACGTAGTCGGTCGAAAGATGGACGAGGGGCGCCCCCTGGCGGCGGCACGCCTCGGCCAGCATCCGCGGGCCTTCTGCGTTGACCGCGAAGGCGACGGCTTCGTCGGTCTCGGCATTGTCGACGGCGGTGTAGGCGGCGGCATTGACCACGATATCCGGCCGCACCCCGCCCAACGCATCGGCGATCTTGTCTGGAGCCGTGAGGTCGAGCTGCGGGCGGGCAAGGCCGATGATCTCCACCTCCCGACCCCAGTGCGCTTGCATCAGCTCGGCGCCGACCTGACCACGGCAGCCCAGGACGAGGACCTTCATGCCACCGCACTCGCCTTGCTGCCCACCGCGACCAGCGGCACCTGCGCCGAGCCCTGCACGCCGAGCCGGTGCCCCCGGTACCTTCCCTCGACGATCGGACGCCACCATGCCTCGTTGGCGAGGTACCAGGCGACCGTCTTGCGCAGGCCGGTCTCGAATGTCTCCTGCGGCTTCCAGCCGAGCTCCCGACCGATCTTGCCCGCGTCGATCGCATAGCGATGATCGTGACCGGGACGATCCTCCACGAACGCGATGAGCCGCTCGTGGGGGGCGCCGGCCGGCCGCATCTCGTCGAGCAGCCGGCATACGCACGTGACGGCATCGAGGTTCGTGAGCTCGTTGCCGCCGCCGATGTTGTAGGTCTCGCCGGGTTGTCCTTGCCCCAGCACGAGCCGCAGCGCGCGGGCATGATCGTCGACGTGCAGCCAGTCCCGCACATTGCCGCCGGTGCCGTAGACCGGCATGGGCTCGCCCCGCAGTCCCTTCAGGATCATGAGCGGGATCAGCTTCTCGGGAAACTGAAACGGCCCGTAGTTGTTCGAGCAGTTCGTGACCAGTGTCGGCAGCCCGTAGGTCTCGCGCCACGCGCGCACCAGGTGATCGGACGCGGCCTTGCTCGCCGAGTAGGGCGAGCGCGGGCGGTAGGGCGTCGTCTCGATGAAGCGGCCATCCGCGCCGAGCGAGCCGAACACCTCGTCGGTCGAGATGTGAAGGAAGCGGAAGCGCGCCCGCTGCCACGGATCGAGCGAGCGGCAGTAGTCGCGCGCCACCGAGATCAGCCGGAATGTGCCCACAACGTTGGTCTCGATGAACTGGTCGGGACCATCGATCGACCGGTCGACGTGGCTCTCGGCCGCCAGGTGCAGCACTGCTTCCGGCCGCCAGCTCGCGAAAACGCGGGCGATTGCGGCGGCGTTGCAGATATCCGCGTGGACGAAGGTATAGCGCGGATGCCCCTCGATGCCCGCCAGCGACGCCGTGCTTGCGGCATAGGTGAGCTTGTCGATGTTGCAGACGACGGCGTCGGTCTCAGCCAGCAGCTGTCGCACGACGGCCGAGCCGATGAATCCGCTGCCTCCGGTGACGACGATGCGCTGCATGTTCGCTCCTCATCCAAGCAGGCGGACGCAGACTTAACGCTTTCACGGCTTCAAGCCGCGGTGCGGCGAACGCTGCCCGGCGGTGGCGAGATGCCGGGCCAGGCCGACAAAGCCTCCGTGATCCGTCCGAGCGCGACGTTGAGAGAGAAGTGCGCCGCGCACCGCCGCCGGCCTGCCTGGCCGAAGCGCTGTCTGAGCTCGGGATCGTCTCTCAGCACTGTCAGCGCCTCGAGCCACTCGTCCTCGCTTCTGGCGAGGAAGCCCGTCTCGCCGTGCCTGACGACGTCGAGGTTGGCCCCTACGGGAGACGCCACCACGGCGCGGCCGGCCGCCATGTACTGGATGAGCTTGTAGCCGCTCTTGAACCGCTCCCAGGGCGCGTCGTCGAGCGGCATGATACCGACGTGGCATCGACCGATATGCTCCGCCTCGGTCTCCGCCGACCAGGGCGCCGTCTCCAACGCGATGCCGGGCAGCTCGAAGCCGGGCGGAGCACCGATGAGGAGAAGGCGGGCGCCCTGCTCCGACAGCCGCCGCAGGGCCCCCGCGACCGGCTGCAGATAGCGCAGGTTGAGAGGCGTTCCGATCCAGCCGATGGTGAAGGGACCCGCGGGCTCGTCGAGCATGCGGTATCGGTCGAGATCGACGACAGTCGGAACAAGGACGACGTTCCTGGCGCCGGCATCGAGCGCCCAGCGCAGAAGCGCGCGATTGGCCACGAACACCACGTCGGCCCGGCGCGCCAGGCTCTCCAGCTTGCGCGCAAGCAGCGGAAGCCGCCATGCGCCGCCGGCGCTGTACTTGAGGTGCCAGCCATCGTCGAAATCGACGATCAGGGGGCGGCGGCCGACGAGCAATCGCTCCACCCAGGCCGGCATCCACGGCAGCGCCTCCTTCTCGAGCCAGACGACGCTGGAGCGGGAGCTGCATAAGAGGGTCAGGACACGCCTGAAATAGCGCCCGAGGACCTGCAACCGCCGCACGGGCCGATTTGCATAGACTCGGCGCAGATAGGCATCGCCGAGAAGCGGCTCCTCCACGACCGGCACGCCTCGTCGCTGCAGAGGCTCCTTGAAAAGGAGGAACCGCTGCCTGCTGCTCGCCCCCAACCGCCCGTAGCGGGTGAGCATCAGAAGGTATTGCCCGCCGCAT
>JBIOVC010000440.1:0-5144 GCA_044867545.1 Hyphomicrobiaceae bacterium
TCCAAGGGCAAGCTGTGCGACCTGATGATCGGCGACAGCCAGTGGATCGGCGGCTCGGCGGAGAACGGGCACTACGTCAAGCTCAACGACTTCTTCGCCAAGGAAGGCATCAAGATGGATGACTTCATGCCGGCGACGGTGCTCGGCTACTCACAATGGCCGAAGGGATCGGCCAACTACTGGGCCTTGCCGGCGATGGGCGATGCCGTCGGCTGGACCTATCGCAAGGACTGGTTCGCCAAGCCGGAGCTGCAGGCCGCGTTCAAGTCCAAATACCAACGCGATCTCGCACCGCCGAAGACCTGGGACGAGCTCAAGCAGACCTCCGATTTCTTCCAGGGCCGCGAGATCGACGGCAAGAAGGTCTATGGCGCCTCGATCTACACCGAGCGGGGCTCGGAAGGCATCACCATGGGCGTGACCAACGCGCTCTATGCTTTCGGGTTCAAGTACCAGGATCCGAAGAAGCCCTACAGCATGGAGGGCTTCGTGAACTCGCCCGACGCCGTGGCCGGGCTCGAAGCCTACAAGGCGCTCTATAAGTGCTGCACGCCGCCGGGCTACACCAATGCCTACATGCAGGAAGGCCTCGACGCCTTCAAGTCCGGTCAGGTGGCGATGCAGATGAACTTCTTCGCCTTCTGGCCCGGCCTCTACAAGGACGAGAAGGTCGGCGGGCAAAAGATCGGCTTCTTCGTCAATCCGAGCCAGAAGACCAACGCCACACAGCTCGGCGGGCAAGGCATCTCGGTCGTCAGCTACTCGCCCAACCGCAACGAGGCACTGCAATACATCAAGTGGTTCGCGCAGCCCGACGTGCAGAAGAAATGGTGGGCGCTCGGCGGCTACTCCTGCCACAAGGCAGTGCTGAGCGACCCGAACTTCCCCAACACGGCGCCGTTCGCGGCCGACTTCCTGAAATCCATGGAAATGGTCGCCGATTTCTGGGCAGAGCCCGCCTATGCGCAGCTGCTGCTCGCCATGCAGAAGCGCGTCCACGACTACGTGATCGCCGACAAGGGGACGGCGAAGGAGGCGCTCGATCTGCTGGTGAAGGACTGGCAAAAGACGTTCAAGGAAGAAGGTAAGCTGTGATGGCTGCTTCGACCTGAACGGACGGGCTCTCGCACGATCTCCTCCCCGTGCGGGAGCCTCAATCAGTCGGCCCTCGCTCGAGTGTGGGAATGACCGAAGGCAAGCCCATGACAACGCTTGCTCATCGTACGGCAGCCGAGACAGTAGCGCGACGCGTCGGCGATGTGCCGGACAGGCTCGCCCACATGACGCCCGATCGGCTGGCGCGTCCTTTGCGCGGCCTGTCGGACCGCGCCATCTCCTGGCTGTTCATTTCGCCGACGCTCGTGCTGCTGCTCGCCATCAATATCTTTCCGCTGATCTGGACCATCCAGCTCTCGTTCACGAACTATCGCGCCAACCGACCGAACGCGCCCGTGCGCAATGTCGGGACCGAGAACTATCAGTCGATCCTGACCGACCCCGACATCTGGGCGGCGATGCAGTCGACGGCGCACTTCGTGTTCTGGACGATTCTGCTGCAGACCCTCATCGGGTTCGCGCTCGCCTATCTGATCGACCGCAAATTCCGGGGGCACGCCTTCTGGACGACGGTGATCCTGGTCCCGATGATGCTTTCGCCGGCCGTCGTCGGAAACTTCTGGACCTTCCTCTATCAGCCGCAGATCGGACCGTTCAACTACATCGTGTCGTTCTTTGCGGGTCTGCCGGCGTCATCCTTCGAGATGATCGGCTCGGTCGCGCTCGCGCCTTGGTCCATCATCATCGTCGATACCTGGATGTGGACGCCTTACGTGATGCTGATCTGCCTCGCTGGGCTCAGATCCATCCCTGAGTACCTCTATGAGGCAGCCGAGGTCGATCGTGCCTCCAAGTGGCGGCAGTTCTGGACCATCACGCTGCCCATGGCGCTGCCCTTCGTGATGCTCGCCGTGCTGTTTCGCGGCATCGAGAACTTCAAGATGTTCGACATGGTGAACCTGCTGACCTCGGGCGGGCCAGGCTCGACCACGGAGGTTGCCTCCATCACGCTGAAGCGCGAGGCCTTCGAGAAGTGGCGCACGGGCTATTCGTCCGCCTTCGCCATCATCCTGTTCGTCTCGGTGTTCGGGCTCGCGAACATCTACGTCAAGGCGCTCAACCGGGTGAAGTCGAGATGAGCACCGGCATCGCAGTTGCCCATTCGATCGCCGAGCCGAGCGCGCGCTCGAAGACCATCGCCGCGGCGATCGTCATCTTCTATGCAGTCATCACGATGGTGCCACTCGCGTGGATCTTTCTGACGAGCTTCAAGTCGCCGCCCGATTCGATCAGCTATCCGCCGAAGGTGATCTTCGCGCCGACGTTCGAGGGCTACTGCAATCTCTTCACCACGCGCACGCGACAGACGGTGGATTACATCCAAAGCCTGCCGCCATCCGCCGGGACCTGCGACGACATCACCCGCTCGCGCAACATGGTGATTGCCGGCCCCTCCAACTACCTGCCGCGCTTCGTCAACTCGCTGGTCATCGCCTTCGGCTCGACGGCCCTGTCGGTGCTGCTCGGGACGGCGGCTGCCTATGCGTTCTCGCGCTTCAAGATCCCGCTCAAGGACGATCTTCTCTTCTTCATCCTGTCGACGCGCATGATGCCGCCAATCGCGGTCGCGATCCCGATCTACCTGATGTATCGCGAGCTCGGCCTGTCCGACACCAAGCTCGGCATGATCCTGCTCTATACCTCGGTCAACGTGTCGCTGGCGGTGTGGCTGTTGAAGGGGTTCATCGACGAGATCCCGCGCGAGTACGAGGAAGCCGCCATGATCGACGGCTATACGCGGTTGCAGGCCTTCTTCAAGGTGGTGCTGCCGCAGGCGACCACCGGTATCGTGGCGACCGCGATCTTCTGCCTGATTTTCGCGTGGAACGAGTACGCCTTCGCGGTGCTGCTCACTTCGGGCGAAGCGCAGACGGCGCCACCCTTCATTCCGATCATCATCGGTGAGGGCGGCCAGGATTGGCCGGCCGTTGCCGCCGGCACCACGCTGTTCCTGATCCCCATCCTCGTCTTCACCGTGCTGCTCAGGAAGCATCTTCTGCGCGGCATCACATTCGGAGCGGTGCGCAAATGAGCGTGCCCCGACCACAGCGCCACGCATCCCAACCAGCGCCACGCGAGGTTTGGCCGCTATGGCTGCGGCGCGGCATTCTCGAGAATGCTGCAACTGCCCTCATCGCGGCAGGAGTGCTGATGCTTCTGCAGCCGTTCTCGCTCACGCTCTACGGATATTCCTTCGTCGTGACGCTCGTTGGCGTGGCGATGTTCACCTTCGTCACCAAGTTCCCGGAGTAGGGGCAATGGCGCAGATACGCGTCCAGAACCTGCAGAAGAGCTTCGGCGCTTTCGCCGCGGTGAAGGGCTCGACGTTCACCGTCCAAGACGGCGAATTCTTCTGTCTGCTCGGGCCTTCCGGCTGCGGCAAGACGACCACACTGCGCATGATCGCCGGGCTCGAGCTGCCGACGTCGGGGGCGATCCTGCTCGACGGCGAGGACGTTACGCTGAAGCGCGCCTCGCAGCGGGACATCGCCATGGTGTTCCAGCTGTTCGCGCTCTATCCGCACATGAACGTGCGGGCCAACATCTCCTATCCGCTGCGCAACATCGGTGCGCCCAAGGCGGTCATCAAGAGCAAGGTCGAGGAGGCCGCTCGCATCCTGCGCATCGAGCACCTGCTCGACAAGCCGGTCTCAGGCCTCTCCGGCGGCGACCGGCAGCGGGTCGCGCTCGGACGCGCCATCGTGCGCGAGCCGAAGGCCTTCATGATGGACGAGCCGCTCGGCGCCCTCGATGCCGAGTTCCGCCATCTGATGTGCGGCGAATTGCGTGCCCTGCACAACCGGCTGAAGGCCACCACCGTCTACGTGACCCACGATCAGCTCGAAGCCATGGCCATGGCCGACACGATCGCGGTGATGAATGGCGGCATCATCGAGCAGCTCGGGCCGCCGCAGGCGATCTACGACAAGCCGGCGTCGCTGTTCGTGGCCGACTTCATCGGGTCGCCATCGATGAATTTCCTGCCATTCCGCGCCGGACTGCGGATGGGGGCGGACACGGTGCCGATCGGCGCTGCCGAGATCACCATTCCCACCGCGCGGGAGGATCTCGCAGAGAGCGACCTTGTGCTCGGCGCCCGGCCCGAGCAGGTATTCTTCTCGGACACATCGAAGCTCAGAGGCGAGGTCTACGGCGTCGAATACCTCGGCACGACGCAGATCGTGACGGTGAAGTGCGCAAGCGCGATGCTGAAAGCGCGGCTGCCGGCGGGCCGCGCCGTCAAGGCAGGCGAGATCGTCGGCCTCGAGTTCAAACCGCATCGGCTGTCGCTGTTCGAGGCAGCGAGCGGGCGGGCCATCCGCACGGCGCTGCACGAGGTGGCCGGCCATGGCTGAGGCACGCCTCGACAACGTCTCCAAGCGGTTCGGCCCGGTGACAGCGGTGGGTGAGCTTTCGCTCATCGTCGGCGACGGCGAGCTCGTGGTCCTGCTCGGCCCGACGGGGGCCGGCAAGACGACGACGCTGCGGCTCGTCGCGGGTCTCGAGACCCCCGACGCGGGACGCGTCTCGATCGGCGGCCGCGACGTCACCAGAGAGCCGCCGTCGGTGCGCGACGTCGCCTTCGTGTTCCAACAGTACTCGCTCTATCCGCATCTCTCGGTCTACGACAACCTAGCGTTTCCCTTGCGTTCCCCGGCCCGGCGGCTGCCCGCCGCCGAGGTCGACCGGACGGTCCAGGAGGTAGCCCGCCTGCTCCGTATCGAGACCAAGCTCGCGGCCCGCGCCACCGAGCTTTCCGGCGGGCAAATGCAGCGGGTCGCGATCGGCCGCGCGCTCGTGCGCAGGCCGGCGCTCCATCTGATGGACGAGCCGCTGTCCTCGCTGGATGCGAAACTTCGCTCCGAGCTGCGCATCGAACTCAAGCGCATCCAGGCGGACCTCGGCGCGACGATCCTTTATGTCACGCACGATCAGACCGAGGCGATGACGCTGGCGACGCGCATCGGCGTCCTCAATCACGGTCAGCTCGTGCAGATCGGCACGCCCCGCGAGATCTACGAGAGCCC
>JBIOVC010000441.1:0-7519 GCA_044867545.1 Hyphomicrobiaceae bacterium
TCTGCGGTTAGCCCGAAGTTCCCCCGGGTCTGGTGCTGCTTGGCAGCGACCCTCGGAGAGACCGGAGGGTCGCTGCATGTGGGCGAACGGGAGGGGATCAACCCGCCTTGTACTCCTGCGCCTTGAAGCTCAGGTGCTTCACGGCATCTGGTGCCGCCGCAAGCTTACGGATGTTGGCCCACGTCTGCTTGTAGTTCGGCAGGATCAGCTCGTTGGTGCCGGCGTTGACCACGTTGCCCTGCACGCCCGTGGGGTAGGCGAACAGCATGAAGGTGTGGCCCTTCTTGGCCGTGGGTGTGGGGTAGACCATGGCCTGGGTGGAGCCGTCGTCGTTGTAGACCTCGACCAGGTCGCCGGCCGCCACGCTGAGCTCCTTCATGTCGTCCGGGTTCATCTCGATGAAGGGGTAGGGCCAGCGGTCCTTGACGAACTCGTTGTCCTGGTCGAGATAGGCGTTCTGCCAGACGTGGTTGGTGCGGCCGTTGTTGATCAGGTACTTGAACTTCTTCTTCTGCTCCTCCTTGCCGGGTGCCTGCAGGCCGCGCCACTGCGCCTCCATGAACGTCGCCTTGCCGTCCTTGGTGCCGAACTTGCCATCGACGTAGAGACGCTTGGTGCCGATGATCTTGCCGTCCTTGAACTCGACGGCTGGCTCCTGGAAGCCGTTGGTCCCCATCGCCCGCAAGCGCTCGTAGGTGACGAACTGGCCGCCCTTCTCGTGCTTGTTGTAGCCGTCCATGAAAGCGTCTTCTTCCGTCTTCCAGTCGAAGCCCTTGAACTGGTCGGCGTACTTCGCATCACCCATCTCGCGCAAGACGCGCTCTAGGTGATTGGCGATGCGGGCAGCGATGAGCGCGTCGGGCATCGCCTCGCCCGGCGGGTCCATGTAGCGCTCGGTGAGCCGCATCCGCCGCTCGCCGTTCATCGAGGTGAGGTTCATCTCGCCCGAGGTCGCGGCCGGCAGCCACACCTGGCAAGCCTCCCCGATCTTGGTCGGCACGATGTCGACGTCGACCGCGAACAGCCCTCCCTTCTTAATGGCATCGACGATCGCAGTGACCTGCGCTTTCCGATCGCCCGCCGGAACCGCGTTCATCGCATCCTTCACGATATCGGTGCGCCGCTTGTAGACCTGCTTGAACTTGTGGGCGTTGAGCGTGGTCTTGTAGTGATCGCAGCCCCAGATGTGGTGCACGCCACCTCTGCCCTCGATCAGCAGTTTGTCGACGTATGCTGCGGGTCGGCCGACGTGAGCATCGGAGGGTCGCGAGTAGCCTTCCTGGTGGCCACCCATGCGCACGCAGCCTCCGCCCGGCCGGCCGATGTTGCCGGTGGCGAGCGCCACGTTCACCAGGGCGGCGTTGGTCCGGTAGTTGTCGTTGCCCCAGATCAGGCCCTTCTCATAACAGAACATCGCGCGCCGGCGCCGGCCGTCCTTGGGCTCGGCGATCCACGCTGCCGCTCTGGCGATGTCCTCCGCCCTCAGGCCGGTGATCTTGGCGGCATCGGCGAGCGAGGTCCTGTTGGCCGCCAGCGCCTTGTCGAAGTTGCCGGTCGAGGCCGAAATGAAGGCCTTGTCCTGCCAGCCCTTGGCGGCGATCTCCGTCAGCAGGGCATTGAACAGCACCATGTCCGTGCCGGGCTCGATCGCAAGGTGCAGCACCTTGTCCTTGCCGGCCTCGGTCTCGCAGGCGGCTATCGTGCTGGTGCGCCTTGGATCGACGATGATCACGCGACACGGCGCATGCGACTCACCCGCGAGCTGCTGCTGCTTCTTCGGCATGCTGGTTCCCCGCATGTTGGGAACCCAGTGGTTCAGGAAGTAGTTGGTCTGCGTCTCGTAGGCGTTGGTGCCGACCGCCACGATAGTGTCTGAGAGCTCGGCATCCTCGTAGCAGTTGTTGAGCTCGCCCACGCCCATGTCGCGTGTGGCATGCACCTCCGAATTGTAGGCCGGGCGGTTGTGGATGCGGATGTTCTTGACCTTCATCGCCTCGAAATAGAGCTTGCCCGTACCCCAGGTGTTCTCATAGCCGCCGCCAGCGCCGCCGTGATCGAAGGCGGAAACGAACAGGTTGTCCTCGCCGCCGGGCTCCTTGATCACCGCCGCGGTGACGCGCGCCACGAGATCGAGCGCGTCGTCCCAGGACGTCGGCTGCATCTGCCCGTAGCGGAATACCATCGGGTGCGTGAGGCGCTGCTGCTGAGTGGCGCGGGCCCTGGAGTAGCTCATCTCGGCCATGCGCGCGCCGCGGATTGAGCCGAGGCCGGAGTTCACCTCGCAGGCCTTGTCGGGCTTGATGACGATGTGCACGTCCTGCCCGTTCTGCTGCACGATGTTGTACATGGAGGGCGGGTACCAAGCCTCCGTCTCGGCATCCTGCTGGCGCGAGAGATCGGTCTTGAACACGTTCTGGGCCGGGTCGGGACCGCCCTGCTTGTGCACGGGCCAAGTGTAGGCGTGATAGCCGCAGCCGACGATGCAGTAGTGGCAGACGACGTTCTGCCGGCGCGCATCGGGCGGAATGATCGGCAGGCGATCGATGTGTCGCTTGAATGCCATGGGTTCTCTCCTCCCTCAGAGCACGTTCGACAGACGGCCATAGATCAGCTCGTCCACGCCTTCGGCGAAGATGTCGCCGTTGGCAGCGACGCGGAGTGTGAACTGCGGCAGGTTCTGCGTTGCCTGACCCATGATCTGGAGGCCGCCCTTCTCGCAGTCGAAGCGCGAGAAGTGGCCGGGGCAGTTCAGCGTCTTGTCGGCCGCGCTGTAGGCGAGCGGGAAGCCCTTGTGCGGGCAGAGCGGAGAGAAGGCGACGATGTCGCCGTCGGGCCCGGCGCCGCCAGGAACGCGTGTGCCGAGCTTGATCAGCACGCCGGGCGATGACTTGTCCGGATATGCGATGTCGAGCGGCGTGTTCGGCTTGAGCTGGGAGACATTGGCGAGCCGGCTCGACGGATACTCGACGCGTGCAGGCAGTGGCTTTGCCTTCGCCTCGTCCGGCAACACCGATGCTGCGGCTGCACCGGCGGTCGCCAGCGCACCGCCGCGCAGGAACTGGCGCCGGCCGACGTCAACGAGCTTGTTGCATCCGTTCATCGACTTCCTCCCGTGGTCAGGCGGCCATCAAGCCGCGCCGCTCGCGTCGCAACCTGCGTGCCAGCTGGATGAGGTCCTAGACCGTTGATATCGTTTGATTTTAATGGAGGCCAGACGGTGCCATGGTTCGACTTCCCGAACCTCTATCCAACCCGTGTTCGAAGGTCCGAACGTTGTCTCACGTTTCGGGGCCCGTCAGCCCATAGCGTCTCATCTTCTCCCACAGCGTCGTCCGCGAGATGCCGAGCGCCTTGGCCGCCGGCATAATGGCGCCGCCGGTCATGGCGAGCGCTCGTTGGATGTGACGCTTCTCGGCGTCCTCGCGCGCCGCGTCGAGTGGTGCGATGAACTCGTTGCTACCGGCGGCACGATCGGCCCGCTCGGGAAAGAGATCGCCGGGCATGATCCAGCGACCGACCGCGAGCGCGACGGCCCGCTCGATCCGATTCCTGAGCTCCCGCACATTGCCGGGCCAGCGATATTCCCGGGTGGCCTCGTAGGCCAAGGCTGACACGCCAACGGTATCGCTCTCGATGGCACGCGAGAACTCCGCGAAGAAGCGGTCGATCAGCCAATCGATGTCGTCGGCACGCTCGCGCAGCGGCGGGACGTGAAGGGAAAGGATGTTGATCCGGTAATAGAGGTCTTCGCGAAACCTTCCGTCCTTCACGCGGGCGGAGAGATCGGCATTAGTCGCACAGATCAGACGTGCCCTGCACGGGATCGCCTGCTCGCCGCCCAGACGATGGAACGAGCGGCCCTCGATCACGCGCAGCAGCTTGGCCTGGAGCCGTGGTGCCAGCTCGCTCACCTCGTCGAGGAACAGCACGCCGTGTCCGGCACGCTCCGCATAGCCGAGGTGGCGCGAGTGCGCGCCGGTGAAGGCGCCCTTCTCGTGGCCAAACAGCTCACTCTCCATGAGATCGGCCGGGATCGCAGCGCAGTTAACGGCCATGAACGGGCCGTTCGGCTTGTCGCGCAGTGCATGCAGATAACGTGCGCACACTTCCTTGCCAACGCCGGTCTCACCGGT
Source organism: Hyphomicrobiaceae bacterium (assembly GCA_044867545.1). Classification (GTDB taxonomy): domain Bacteria; phylum Pseudomonadota; class Alphaproteobacteria; order Rhizobiales; family Hyphomicrobiaceae; genus DATLZB01. The sequence continues at coordinate 4,134 of JBIOVC010000441.1, forward strand.
CAGCAGGAGATTCGAGCTAACCCGCGCCGCACGCCTGAGGAAGCGCTCGATGTCCCGCATCGCTGCCGACACGCCGAGCACTGGATCGCCGTCCGGCTCGGCCGGCCCCAACACCTGCTCGAGCCGGGTGAGGAACTCGCCCATCACAAATGGCTTGGTCAGATAGTCGCGTGCCCCGTCGCGCATGAGCTTGACCGCCTGCTCGATGTCGCCATAGCCGGTGATGAACAGAAAGGGCGGCGCCCTGCAGTCGCGGGTGACCGCACGGAATACCTCCGCCCCCGAGCGATCCGGCAGCCGGATATCGCAGATGACGGCATCGGGCGAAGCCTTTGACAGCCCGAGCAGGGCGTCGGCGCCGGTGCGCCACCAGTTGACCTTGGCGCCCTCCAGCTTGAGGCGTTGGACCAGCGACTCGCCCATGATCGGGTCATCCTCGACCAGCGCGAGGCTTCGGTTCTCAAGCGACATGGCTGAGCTCCATCTGCTGGCGGGTCGGCAGCGAGACACGTACCGAGGTGATGCCCCCCGGCCGCCTCTCGACCGATACGCTGCCGCCCAATTCACGGATGAGGCGGTTCGTCATCCACAGACCGAGACCGGTGCCCTTGCCGATCGGTGCCGGCCGATCCGATGTTCCAGTCAGCATGGCGAGCGCCGCCGGCGGCATGCCGGGCCCGGCGTCCTCCACCTGCAGTGCGATTCCTTCCACCGAATCTCGGATCGAGACCGCGGCCCAAGAGCCGTGTGGGGTTGCGTGGCATGCGTTCAAGACCAAATTGAGTATGATTTGCCGGACAGCGGTCGCTGGCAGCGCCACCTCTCCAGAGAGCTCGTTGCGCCACTGTAGGAGCACATCACGCCGCCGCGACTCCGGAGAGATCAGCAGCTTGAGGTCCTCGATATCCTCGGAATTGAGGTTGCGGTCGTCGCGCTCCGCCCGGTAGCTCATCAAGGCTGCACGCACCACGTCCCTGATCCCCTTGAGACCGCGCTCGATGAGCTCGAGCGTGGCATTGCGGACATTGGCGTCCCGACCGTGGCGCTTAAGCGTGTCGATGGCGTTGAAGAGGCCACCCAGCGGATTGTTGATCTCATGTGCCATGCCGGAGGCCAGCCGGCCGAGGCTCGCCAACCGTTCCTCTTCCGCCAGCTGCACGCCGAGTGCCTCGCGCTCGGAGACGGCGGCCGCCAACCGGTTGAACGCCGCATAGGTTCGCCGATGCTCGCTCCCTGCCTCGGCGACCAGGCTCTCCGGGATCGGGGCGACCTGGCCGCTGTGGCTGCGTTCCAGATATTCGGTGACGATGTGCATGGGCCTCATCATGCGACCGACGATGAGCCATGCCGCGCCGGCCAGCACCAGCGTTAGCGCAACGTTGGTCAGGATGAGCGTCCACAGCACATCGCGCCTTTCCGCCAGGAGCGGCGCGATGTCGAGCGCCGCGTAGATGCTGCCGATGCGGAGGTTTTCGTAGAGCACATCTCTCCGCACGAGCGCTCGCTTGGCCTCCTCGACAACCACGACTCTGCCACTCTCCGGCAGGTGCTCGACATAGCTTGACGGAACGCGAACCTGCGACGGCACGCGGGTCGGGTTCGATGATGCGATAACGAAGCCGTCCGTTCCGGCGACGATCGTCTCCGCCGGCTTGATCTCCCCGGGACGCTGCCGAGACCGGTCGAGCACGTCGAAAACCTGCCAGACGTCTTCCCGAACGACCGAGTCGACGAGCGCCAGCGCGAGACCGTCGAGATACACGTCAGCCAGCGCCTGCACCTGCCGGGTCTGCGTCTCAACCAGGCGGCTCAGCACCCGCTCCGAGGCGAACACCGACACGGCCATCATGAACAGCGTCACAATCAGCGGCACGCGGGCCGTGGTAGGAAGGCGCCTGAGCATCATCCCCCAGCCCCGCGCACAAGCCGCATCTTGGCCGCTATGTCATCGAACAGGCGCGGCTCCTCCACGCTGAACCCGTCGAGGCGCAGCATGGCAAGCACACGCTTGCCGTGCTCATCGCCCGCCAAGCCGACCAGCGCCGCCCGCAGCCTGGCGACGGGGTCACTGTCGGCAAGTGTAGCGGGACAGGCGATCGGCGGGAAACCGAGCAACTCGGATCTGCGAATGACCCTCGTCGACGCTACCAGGTCGGGCTCGGTCTCGCGCAAGACGTCGTAGACGTAACCGTCGACGCTTCCGCTCATGGCGAGGCCGGCAGACACGGCGCGGACGACGTTTCTGTGCCCGTAGGTGTAGAAGAACTGCCGGAAGAACCGGCCCGGCGATGTTCCCATCTCGGTCAGCGCCGCGGTCGTGACAAGATACCCAGAATTGCTGTCGGGATCGGAGAACGCGTGCACGGTGCCGGCGAGGTCTGAGAGCGACTCTGCCTGCAGGTCGGATCGGCAGATCAGGTAGGACTGATACAGCGGCTTGCCCTGCCAGACCGGTACTGCAACCAGTGCGAGGTCGCTGCGATAAGCGACAAAGGGATAACCGCAAATCCATCCTGCATCGACCTGGCGCGAGATGAGCAGCGCGGTGATCTCTTGGTAGGTTCGCCGGCTGATGAGATGCACGAGCCGGCCGGTCGCGCGCGCGAGGTAGCTCTTCAGCTCCTCGAGCATCACAAGGTCGGAGGTCAAGAGGACGGGCGTGAGCGCAAAGCGAAGCGGCGCCTCCGAGGCCCAGGTGGGTTGCCTCGAGGTGAGGCACAGACCCGACGCGCTCGCAAGGCCAGCCAACAGCCGGCGGCGACCGAGCGTCCTCCGCCGTTCCACGAGCCCATCCTCCCATAGAGACGCAAGTTCTTGTTGTTTCAGGAAGGCTACTACGTCGGTAGGCTTTCCTCAATGTAAGCGCGTCCGCCGAGCGGTGGTGTTCCAGAAACCCGGCCCGAAGCCGAAAGCCGCAGTGACCGCCAAGGAATCGGGATTGCAAGCGTGCTTGCTATGTGCTTGCTGGAATTTTTCTAGGGGTCGCGCTGAGGGGTTAAGCCCTTGAAAATACTGGTGCCCAGGGGCGGGCTACCCAGATCAAATAGAATCAATGGGTTGCCCAAAGGTGAGAAAGCAAAACACCTCGCCCCGTTCCGTGGGATTTCACGGAGGAGTTTCCCACCGAGAGGTAGTTTCCACGGATGCGGGCACCGTTAGCCAAGTGTGATCGAGTGGAGCCGGGGCGGCAAGGCCACTGGGGTGACCGCCGTGATCCCCGACGATGCAGGCGTTCGGTTTCTCTATCGCGACCCTGAGGAGGTCTCTACGCCGCCCGCGCGCAAGTGCTGGACTGTCGCGCCGATTGGTTTGTCTTGAACGCGATCCATCAGGTTCGGATCGCGAAGCGAATAGATCATGAAGTCGCCGTCGATCGTATCGGGGAC
>JBIOVC010000442.1:0-3676 GCA_044867545.1 Hyphomicrobiaceae bacterium
AAGGCGCGGAGTTGGTCGGGAGCAGGCGGGTGGAAGGGAGATCCGCATTGGTGAGCTGTGGGATGTGCGATGAGAGGAGGCGAGGGCGGACCTGAGCGTCTGAAACCGCGCGGTCGATTTCAAGAGAATAGACCGAAGGAGCTGAGCCGAATTGTGGGCCTAGCCGCCACTGGAGCGGTCAGGAATCTCTCGTGAAGCTCGGGTATGCGATGTCAGAGAGCGACGGGCATCAGCGCGCCGGTGAACAGGACCGGGCCGGACGGCTGTCCTGTCGTCGAGCCGCCCTTGGGCTCCAAGCTGACGGCGAGCCCCGCTTTGGCCAGCGCTTCTGCGGTGTCGTGCGGCAGGGGGAGCGCCGTCGTCGTGCCGGGCCGCTCGCTCGGGAAAATCCCGAGGGAGCGGCGCTTGCCGTCCGGGGACACCAGCCAGACCTCGAGCACGTTGGCGGTGAAATCGCGGGGCGGCGTGAGGTTGAGCCGCAGCACCAGACGCCCGTCGGCAGTGTCGAGATCCGCCGTCATCATCGGCCGCTGATCCTTGTCGAGCAGCACCGCTACGTGTGTGGGCCGGGAGGCCACCGCATCGACGCGGCTTGCGAGGCTGGCCAGACGGTCGCCGAGGGCGGTGATCTCGCCCGGCACGCCCCCGAGGCCTCGGGCTGCGTTCTCGATGCGTGCGAGCCGCTCGTCGAACGCCGCGATCCGCTCTGGCGCCACACTTGGGGGGAGGAAAGCGACATAGCAGACCAGGGCTGCCGCCGTGGCCGCTGCCAAAGCCGTCGCGGCGCGCCAGAAGCCGAGGCTGTCCCACAGCTGATCGAGCCAGCCTTCGCGTACCGGCGCAGGTGCCGGCGGCGCGATCTGCCGGGCGATTTCGTCCCAGACCTGCGCCCGCGGTTCCACGGGCGGGGCTGACTCGACGAGGAGATTGAGCCTCAGCTCCCAGTCTTCCACGAGATCGCGCAAGTCGCGGTCGCTGGACAGCAGCCGCTCGAAACGGCGGCGGCTGAGGCCGCTCAGCGCGCCGAGTGCGTATTCGGCCGCGAGCCGGTCGCGCAGTTCGGGGTCGGCGTAGTTCATCGTTCCATACACCCCCTGAGCCGGATCAGGCTACGTCGGACCCAACTCTTCACGGTGCCGAGTGGCGCGCCCACATGGACGGCCGCCTCCTGGTACGTCATGCCCTCATAGTACACTAGCCCGAGGATCTTGCGCGGGCTCTCCTCAAGCTCGCCGAGGCACTCCTGCAGCCGGCGGGCATCGCTGCTGAGCGCCGCCAGATCGGCCGGGCTCGACAGCGGATCCTCGCAGTCCTCGATGGACGCATCATCGAGCGGCGTTTCGCGCCCGCGCTGCCGCAAGACGTCGATGCATCGGTTGCGGACGATGCGCGCGAGCCACGCCATCGCGGAGCCGCGACCGGGGTCGAAGGTGTGCGCACTGCGCCAGACAAGCACGAAAGAGTCCTGCACGATTTCCTCGGCCAGTTCCCGTCTCCTGAGCATACGCAGCGCAAGGCCGAATAGTTGCGGCGCCGTTCCTTTATAGAGGCTATGCAGTGCCGTCTGATCTCCGTTGGCACAGGCCTGCAGCAGTGCCTCGCGACCCTGCGTCCTCCCCGCATCGGAACCTGCCGGCCGGTCGGCTCGGCCGACCACCCGCTCCTCGGAGCTCTGCAAGAGCCTGACGGCCTTGGTTGCCGGCGTCTCGGCTCGCCAGCTTCTTCTGGAGGCCTTGTGCGACGACATCTGTTTGTTCGCCCTTGGGTGCCCGACCTCAACGCGCCCTCAGGGCACGAGCGGCAACGACCATGTGGGGGCGTGCGGGGTCAAGAGCAAGTTGGCGTGCACGCCTGTTGCCATCGCCTTCGACATTAGCACCAAACCGACAGACGCTCAAAGGGCGTCGCGAACCACGCGGACTCGCGCAAAGCTGTTCCAGCGTGTACGGGCTCATTCGCCCCGCAGCTCGGCGGCGGCGTCGAGGACGGCACGGATGACTTTGTCGTAGCCGGTGCACCGGCAGAGGTTGCCGGCGAGCCAGTAGCGCGTCTCCGTTTCCGTCGGATCGGGATTGCGGTCCAGTAGCGCCTTGGCCGCGATCAGCAGACCCGGCGTGCAGAAGCCGCACTGCAGCGCCGCATGCTCCAGGAATGTCCGTTGCAGCGGATGGAGATCATGGCCGCGCGCCATGCCCTCGATGGTCTCGATCGCGCTACCTTCGGCCTCGACTGCAAGCATCAGGCACGAGCAGACCAGGCGGCCGTCGACGGTCACGCTGCAGGCGCCGCAGTCGCCCGAGCTGCATCCCTCCTTGCTGCCGGTCAGATGGAGCTCGTCGCGCAGCACATCGAGCAGGGTGAGCTGCGGCTCGCACAGGAACTCGGTCGGCTCGCCGTTGATCGTGGTCGATACGTGATGCTTGCTCATCGACGCTCTCCCGCACGTTGGTAAGCGATTGTCGCCGCCCGGCGTGCCATCACGCCGGCGACCTTGGTCCGATATGCGATCGTCCCGCGCTTGTCGTCGATCGGCTTGCAGGCGCGGCGCGCGGCCTGGTCGAGCCCGTCGAGCGCCGTGGCGTCGAGGGTGCGCCCGATCAGCGCGGCGGCGGCATCCGCAACAAGGAGCGCGGTCGGGGCCACGGCGCCCAGCACCACCCGCGCATCGGTGCAGACGCCGGCGGCGTCGAGCGTGACGCTGACTCCGGCGCCGACCACCGCGATGTCCATCTCGGTGCGTGGGATGAAGCGGAGATAGGCGTCCGCCGAGCGGGGCGGGCGCTTGGGCAGGTGAAACTCGACGATGAGCTCGTCGCGGGCGAGCGAGGTGCGCCCCGGACCCGTGACGATGCTCTCGACCGGAATCTCGCGCCGCCCGTTGGCGCCGGCCACCACGCAGGTCGCGCGCGCGGCGATCAGCGCCGGGACGCTGTCGGCCGCCGGCGACGCATTGCAGAGATTGCCGGCGAGCGATGCCCGACCTTGGATCTGGGTCGAGCCGATCAGGTTGGCGGCCTCGACCACGCCGGGCCAGGCCTGCCGGAGAGCTTCGCATTCGCCGATCTCGGCGCCAGGTGTTGCGGCACCGATCACGAAGCCGCCGTCTCGCTCGCGAATGCCCGAGATGCCGGGGATCTTCTTGGTGTCGACGATCAGGTCCGGCCGCACGCGACCGGACCGCAGCTGAACCAGCAGATCGGTTCCGCCGGACAGGACTTTCGCAACGCCGGAAGCTTCGGCGAGCGCGCGGACGGCCTCCTCGACCGTCGAGGGGGCGGTATAAGCGAGCATGGGCGTGGCCCTCCCTAATGAGCCGCCATGACGCTACCCCATGTTCGGGCGAAACGGAAAGCGGGAACACGCGCTTGCATTTGCGCGCCGGCCGCGCGACCGTCATGCTCCGGCATTCCGGCGATCAGGCGAGGGCAGCCATGCAAGACGTCCCTACGAAGGAAACCGCAAGGCAGTTCAAATGGGTGGGAACCCGGCCGGTTCGTCCGGACGGCGTGCCGAAGGTAACGGGACGCGCCCAGTATGGGGCTGACCTTACGATGCCGGGCATGCTGGTCGGCCGCATCCTGCGCTCGCCCCACGCCCACGCCCGTATCCGCTCGATCGACATCACGAAGGCTGCGGCGCTGCCCGGCGTCAAGGCGGTGGTGACGTCCGCGGACTT
>JBIOVC010000443.1:0-7903 GCA_044867545.1 Hyphomicrobiaceae bacterium
CCATCGCCAAGCTGAAGCGGATCGAAGCGCTAGCCTCCACCCTGGCACTTACGATCGAAACACAACGCTAAAACTGGCACAGTCCCGATTTGCCTTGAACGCTGGCCTGCCTCCGATGCGACGCAGCCGCACCAGTGAAAGCATCTCTGGCCTCGATAGCGGCCATCGGCGGTCGGCTAGGAAATCGTCCGCAGACGCGGTCCGCAGCTCCAAAACGAGGTGATTACCGCCACACGCATTGTTTTGACAAGCCGCAACCCACGTGTCAGACCGCCCAAATCCCCCTCCAGCATCGAGGCTCGCGATGGCGGCGAAGCAAGGGCGCGGCACCAAGCGCGCCTGTCAGAATGCGGAATGTGGCTCTCGGTTCTACGACCTTGAACGCAACCCGGTCATTTGTCCCGTCTGTGGCTCGGGGTATGTGATTCCCTCCGGACCTGTCGCGGCGACGCCATTGGCTGTGGCGCAGGGTCGGAAAGCCCTGCGGGCAGCCCATTTCGCCGTCGCGCCGACCGTGGTGCCGGAGGAGGCGCCGGAGGTCGAAAGCACCGCGGCCCTTGCCGAGGTCGAGGCTGGTGAGGAGGCCGTCGTCGCGGCCGAGGAGGATGAGACTTTCCTCGAAGGAGTGGAGGAGGAAAGCGGTGACGTGTCGGGAATCCTTGGCGGCACGGTACAGAAGGACGAAAAAGAATCCTGAGCCACTGTGCCTTCTGCATGAAGGTCGGCTCAGTTGCCGTCATCGTTCCCAACGAACGGCATTCACCTAACCTGATCGTTTGGCGCGCCCTCCGTCGAGCCCGTCAACTAGTGCACCGAAGAGGAAAATTCATGCAGGTCATGGTTCGCGACAACAATGTCGACCAAGCGCTGAGGGCACTGAAGAAAAAGATGCAGCGCGAGGGCATATTCCGTGAGCTTAGGCGCCGCAAACACTATGAGAAGCCCTCTGAAAGGAGAGTGCGGGAGAGGGCCGAAGCGATCAGCCGTGCCCGCAAGCTCGCGCGCAAGAAGCTGCAGCGCGAGGGCCTCCTGCCGACGAAGCCCAAGGTCTCCCCGAGAGCTGCGGGCGGGACGGGGGCCGCACGCGCCCCTCGTTTCTGACCTTTGAGATGCTAATGGGGGGATCGCTTTGCTTCCAGTTGATGAGCGCGGAGCGCCGCAGCGCAATCGTCCCCGAAAGGCGACGGCAGGATGTCATGGTACGAGCCCATGCCGTCATTTCGCCTGAACTTCTTGTACCGCCTAGGTATCATCACCATTTACTTGATACACGTGCACCATCGTCGTTCGTATCTCGCTTAGACGTTAACGCGACTAGCCAAGCTACCCCTGACATCGTGGACGTATTCAACCGGACCGGGGCCAAAGGCTCGGTCTCATGGTCCAATGCAGAAGGAGTAGCTATGACCATCGGAACAGTGAAGTGGTTCGACGTCCAGCGCGGGTACGGATTTATTCAGCCCGAGGACGGATCGAAGGACGCGTTCGTGCATATCAGCGCAGTCGAGTTTGCCGGACTCGGACAGTTGCGCGAGGGCCAGAAGGTCTCCTACGACCTCACGCGCGGCAAAAACGGCAAGGACTCTGCCGGCAACCTTGCGCTGATCGAATAGCGCATGATGAGGGCCGCTTTCAGCCTACGCTGAAAGCGACCCGTTGGTGCCTCTGTGCGGACTTGCCGAAGGAGTATGCGGAAATGGCAGCCATCGAAATTGAGGGCCGGTCTGGATGCGCCTTCACCGCGCGCAAAGGCAAGAGCTTACTGAAACGGCTCGGCCCCACTTTGCGGAGGCGCGGCGTGCCGGCCGACAGTTACATCGTCGTGGACATCCTTAGCGGTGAGTTCGTGACAGGCAGGACGCGGGAGCAGGCCGGTCAGCGCTTCAAGAGCATGCATCCGGGTGCCACCGGTTGGATGCAGCGGTTCGGTGACGTGATCCTCGAGCCCGAGGACCTGCCAACGGACGCACAATCGCCAAATGTCGGTTCACGTGCACGTTTGCATGTTGGGAATGTTGGGAATAGGCTGATCGCCCGCCGTCAGCTCGACTGATCATCTCGGATGGAAAGCGATGGTAAGCAAGTTCGCGCTGCCACGATGTCCGATCTCGTCGAAGTCGGTGCGTGCGCGGATCTCGCGATTGCGCACATTGACGGGAGTCGGAACGTCCGAGACGTCAAACCGGACGGCGAATTGGCATTGCAGATTCGGCGGGGGTCGATTCACGTGATCGGCGGGCAGGTATGGATCCTCGGCTTCATCTCGTTCTTGCCGAATGCCGATCATTTGTTCGTGGACGCCATAGCTGTCCGACCGAGCCATCAGCGTCAGGGATTGGGCAGCCGGTTGCTCGCCTTCGCAGAAGGCGAGGCCTTGCGTCAGGGGCTGCGCAGCGTGAGACTGTTCACTGATGGAACAGCGGTGGACAACCTGAGTTTCTTTCAGCGTCGCGGCTACCGTGAGACCGGCCGATGTGATGAGGGCGATTTCTCCAGAGTGTTCTACAGCAAGGAAATCGCGGGTCGGACGCGCGCTCGCTTCGCTACTGGCATCTCGCGTTAGCGTTTAGGGTGGAAACGGTGCAGCAGGAACAAGCATCGATCGTCTCGAGTGCCAACACAGCGTTGGTGCAGCTGGCCAAGTCACCCTCAACCATGGAAAGCGCCGCATGTCATCCAATTCCGTAATGAGACGCAGCAGCATCGAGCAGCTCAAGGCGCTCCGGCAACCCAATCTGCAGATACTTGCCGCGTCCAACCGTCCGCCAGACGGAGCCGATCACATACCGGTCAAACAACGCCAGACAATACTGACGGTCGGGCTATCGAGTTGCCGCTGGCCGATTGGCGACCCGCAGCAAGACGGCTTTTATCTCTGCGGGGCCAAGGCGACCGCTCAGCACAGCTACTGCGCTCGCCACATGCAGATCGCATATGTGCCGGCATCAAAGATAAGACGAGTTGCGTAATGAGTAATGATCCGGCAATCGAGATTTGCCGGGCCAAAGACCAACCGCTAAGGCATGCTGTTGACGCGAAGCCCGATAAGCCGAGTTGACCGCGATGCTTCGCGCGCCGACGTCCCCGATATCTGCACCAAGCCTCTTGGTGTTGCTTGGCTTCCACGGCTGCGGCCGTCCAGCAACCTCGTCCGAATTGGGTCTTAGCCGCGTGATAACGCGCTGAAGAGGGTGTCGGCCAGCCTTGAGCAGGCGGACGCGCTGCGAGAGGTCCGTTTCCGACTCGTCGTTTTCACGCCGCCAGATGGCCTGTCCCTACCCCCAGGCCCCACATCCCGGACACGAAAGAGCGCACAAGCTATTTGATCGACTATGTAAATTCATTTTCAGGAGTGTCCGCCTGAGAGGCGCTATGTTGGCGGAGAGGGGGGGATTCGAACCCCCGAGACCAGTCACCCAGTCTGCCGCATTTCGAGTGCGGTGCATTCAACCACTCTGCCACCTCTCCGGGGGCGGCTTGAAGCCGCTGACAGGTAGTGGCGCAAGGCGCGTCGGGCGTGCGGCTCTGCCAGCCATGGATGGCGTTCGCCCCGAGACATCCTGTGGAAAGCGGGTGTGCGCGGCCGGCTCGCCGGACGGCTGCCGGCGCCGATGGTTCAATGTCCTCGTCGCGCCCGATTCGCGTCCCGCCACCAGGGATCGAGGAGAAATCAGAATGGCCGAGGATGTAGTATCCCTGTTCGGAGCAGGAAAGAGTAGCCAGGTGAGCGACGAGGAACCGCTGCCGAGATCGGAGGTGGCAGGCAAGACCGGCCTGCTGCCGGCGCAGCATATCGAGACGCTGTTGAAGCGGAAGAAGATCCGCGCCGCGGACGACGTCGCCGCCGACCAGGTCCAGCCTGCGAGCCTCGACCTCCGGCTCGGCGCGAAGGCCTACCGCGTGCGCGCGAGCTTCCTGCCCGGGCGAAAGCGCAGCGTGCTGGAGCAGCTCGCCACGCTCAAGCAGCACGAGATCTCGCTCGACGGCGGCGCGGTGCTGGAGCAGGGCTGCGTCTATCTCGTCGAGCTGCAGGAGAGCCTGGACCTGCCGCCGACGATCGCAGCGGTCGCCAACCCGAAGAGCTCGACGGGCCGCATCGACGTGTTCACGCGGCTGATCACCGACCACGGCGAGGCATTCGACTGGGTGGAGGCCGGCTACAGCGGTCCGCTCTACGCGGAGATCTTTCCTCGCACGTTCAGCGTGAAGGTGCGAAAAGGCTCACGGCTCAACCAGATCCGCTTCCTGCGCAGGGTCGGCAGCCAGGACCGCTACTGGCGGCCGTCGCTAACCGACGCCGAGCTGCGCGCGCTCGACAAAGAGACGCCGCTGATCGATGGAGAGACGGGCAAGGGGACGATCCGGCACGGGCTCAACGTCCGCGTCGACCTCAAGGGCGAGAAGAAGGGCAGCGTGATCGGGTACCGGGCGCTTCGCTATACCGATATCGTCGATGTCGACGGCAAGGGTGCGCACGATGCCCGCGACTTCTGGGAGCCTGTGCACAGCGATGCCGGGCGGCTGATCCTCAACCCCAACCAGTTCTACATCCTGGCCTCGAAGGAGCGTATCTACGTGCCGCCGGCATATGCTGCGGAGATGATCCCGATCGATCCGATGATGGGGGAGTTCCGCGCGCACTATGCCGGGTTCTTCGACCCGGGCTTCGGCTCGACGGACAACGGCGAGGGCGGGAGCAAAGCCGTGCTCGAGGTGCGCACCCTCGACGTGCCGTTCGTGCTCGAGGACGGGCAGATCATCGCCAGGCTCGTCTACGAGACACTGGCGGGGGTCCCGGACCGACTCTATGGCCGAGACCTCAAGTCCCACTATCAGGGACAAGGCCTCAAGCTGTCGAAGCACTTCAGATAGGTTCGACGAAGCAGCGTCCGGCGGTTACAGCCGTGAGCCCAGCACAAGCGTCCAGAAGGTCTTGAACTCGGTGTTGGGGTCCTGCACCAGCGCGATACCCATGTTATCGGCGTCGGCCAGGAGCAGGTTCTTGTTGTGGCCGGGGCTCGCCTTCCAACCCTTCAGCACCTCATCGATCGAGGCCTGGCCGGTACCCACGTTCTCGGCCGCAACGCGGGCGTTGTAGCCCGCTCGTTTGACGCGATCCCAGGGATTTGAGCCGTCCGACCCGTAGTGGGAGATACGGTCCCACTTGGCGAGGTCGCGCGAGTGGCCCTTGGCGGCCGCGGTCAGCTCGGCGTTAAGCGTCAGTGTCTTCAAGCCCTTCTCGCGCCGGTAGGCATTGATCAGGTCGCGAGCGCGCTCGGCGTCGAGCGAAGTGGCGCTGTAATCTCGGCTTGCAAGCGCGCCGGCGGGCGCACGGTCGAAGGACCCCTTGGGCGCCTTGTCGTCGAGCTTGGCCTGCCGCTGGTCGCCGGCTGATTGCTGCTGCGGACTAGTGCGGGCCGTGTCGGTAACGCTGGCAGAGCTTTTGATGGACGCCGTCTGCTGCGGGACAACCGATTCGGAACCGGCAAAGCCGAAGTTGAAAGGCTGTGAAATGCCGAGGCTGCATGCGCAAAGCGTCAGCGACAGCACGGCTGGCAGTGCAACGCGATACATTCGAACCACTCCGCGAAGGCCGGCTAGGACCCGGAAGTTAGTTTTCCGTAAATAGGTTAAGCTTCTCTTACTGCCGTTCCCCAACGGCTCCCCTCACCTGTCACGCGGACGCTCCCACCAGTCCGGAAATCGGGCCGGAATCGCCGGCGCAATCGAGGAAAAAGGGCCCGAGGACCGTGTCGCGAGTTTGACGGGATCGGGGCGGTATCGCGGCATGGTAGTCCGGCGGAGCAGCGCTGGCGGCGCGATGAGAGTTGCCGTTGCACAGCAGGGGTCTGCTGCAAACGCTGCCGGCCAATATAAATCCCTTGGCCGTGATCGCGGCGTCCCGCACAATGTGCCGTGTTTCCTCAGTGATTCGCGCGTTTTGCAGCCTGGTTGCGTGTCGGCAGCAACCCGGTGCCAGTTTGCGTGCCGCGCGCGCGCTCTCTCGTTCCACAGGAGGCTCTCAATGGCGCTTGCGATGGTCCGCCCGCGCCCTGCGCCTCGATCCAGCCGCGTCGAGCCGGTCCGGCTCGGCGTGCTGGCGCGGATCGCCTGCGAGGACGGCGCGACGCGTGCAGAGCTTGTGGCGGATCTCGGTGGCGCGCTGCCGCGGAAGCTGTCGCCGGCCGCGATCAAGGCGATCATCCTGAGAGAGATCGAGGCACTGTCACGCGAGGGCGCGATCGCCGAGGCGCGCGGGCGCCTCAAGCCGACGGCTGCCGGCGCAACGCTGGTGAACGGCGAGCTCGGTGCAAAGGCGGCCGGCATCGGCTGGAACGAGATGCGGGACATCCGGCTCGTCGCCAAGGCGCTCGAGATCGATGGCGACGCGGCGCGGCTGAAGGCGCTCGCCCGGCCCGACCAGCTCAGGGCGCATGTGCTCGCCCGTGCCTATGGCTTCAAGCTGCGCCGTGGTGCGAGCCCGTCCCAGGTCCGTGCGCGGCTTGCAGATGTCGCGCTCGAACGCGCGTTCGGCAATCGGATCAAGGCCGGTCTCGGCTCACGCTCTGGTCTTTCGCCGAAGACCGCGCGGCTACTTGCGGGGCAGCTTCTGCACCGGCCGCGCACGATCGGCACCGACAGCCGGCTGATCGCGATGCTGGCGGCAGAGCAGGCCGGTGCAAGCGGCACCGACGCGGACGCTCTGCGCACCGCGGTCCTCCACTCGTTCTTCGGCGATGTGCATCAAGCAGCGGGCGAGACCGAACGCCCCTCGAAGCCGAAGCCGCCGGTCGCGCTACCCGAGCCGCCTGCTGCGAGCCGGCCGGACCTGCCGGGTTTTGCACGCGAGGTGCAGGACGCTGCCCGTGGCCGGGCGGAAGGGTGGCCCGGCAACCGCAAGACCTTCATCTGCCATGTCTGGCAGTCAGTCGCGGCCAGGCATCCTGGCTGGGGACTTTCCGAGGTCGAGTTCAAGGCGATGCTCGCCGAGGCGCATCGCACCGGCCATCTCGCACTCGCCGGCGCCGACCTCAAGGACAAGAGCCAGATGAAGGAATTCCAGGCCTCGGCAATCGCCTACAAGAACATGGTCTGGCACTTCGTGCGCGTCGACGATTGAACAACTCCGGTCACGGTATCACCGGTCGAGGGTCGCATTAGATGCAGTCACCAGACGTACAGGCGGCGGTGCCGGATCAACTCTCTGCCGCCTTCGAGCATTCGATCACGTGGGAGGACGACATCTGGCGGGCAGACCCCGTCGACGTCCAGGAGATCCACAGAAGCGCCCGGCGCAAGTTCTTCGACCTGCTCGATGCAATAACGCTCGGCAAGGGGCGCGCGTCGCGGCCGCGCATCCTGCTGTTCCACGGCCAGTCCGGCGCCGGCAAGACCCACCTCATCCGGGCGCTGCGCACGGGCGCGCACCGGTCGGCGAAGGCCTACTTCGGCTACGCGCAGATGACGCCCGACATCTCGAACTATGCCGACTACTACCTGCGCCGGCTCGTCAACTCGCTCGAGAAGCCCTACGACCCGGACAACGGCGGCGAGAGCGCGCTGTCCCGGCTGACGCGGCGGCTCGTTGCCGACTCCGAGGTGATGCCGGTCGCCGAGCTGGACAAGCTGCGGGAGGCCGATCTCACCGCCGACGAGCTGGCGCGGCTCATCCATGAGCTTGCCGACGACATTGTCGCGACCCCGAAGTTCGCCGAGCAGGAGCTCGACATCAACGTGGTGCGGGCGTTGCTCTACATGCAGCGGGCAGACCCGCGTATCGACCAGCGCGTGCGGCACTACCTGCAGGGCCGGCCGCTCAACGAGCTGTCGAAGGAGGCGGTCGGCGCGCTCGATGCCGCATCCGGCGACGGGCGCGCGTTCGAGATCATCGAGAGCCTCGGCA
>JBIOVC010000444.1:0-9952 GCA_044867545.1 Hyphomicrobiaceae bacterium
GCCGACGCAGCGGTCGGCAAAGCCGCCCGTGCGGCAGGCTTCCCGGCGCACGTCCTGCTCCTGGCATCGTCCGCCGACGCACATCCGCCGCTTCACGTAGAGCGTATCGCCGATGCAGACGTTGTCAGAGAGCCGGCCGCTACGGCATTGCACGTCAGCCGTGCAAGTCTGCGCGGCTGCGCGGGGAGGTAGCGCGACGGCAAGCAAGGTCGTCACCAGAAGCGCCATTGCCGCAACGCGCGGTGTGACCGGGTCGGACATGACGCAGATCAATGCCAGTCGCGCCCTCTTACGTCTTGGTGAGCATGGGCATCGGCCGGCCGTCGCATGGCATTTCGACACAAACCGGGCGCATGCTGCCGATTCGAGGCGTAGCCTCACGCCGGCGAACCGGCGCCGGCGTTTACGCTCCAGGAGATGGAGACTGCTCATGTACTTTACCAGACCCTTCGCCGGCGCGGTGCTGGCACTTTGCCTGCTGCAGGCGGGGCCGGCGCTTGCGCAAGCCTCCCGAGTGGAGGTCGGCGTGCTCAACTGCTCGGTCGCGGGCGGGACCGGCTTCATCGTCGGATCGACGAAGACGCTCGCCTGCACGTTCGTCAGGCCAGGCGCGGACGAGCGCTACAGCGGCACGATCAACAAGTTCGGCATCGACATCGGCACGACGACGAAGTCGGTGCTCTCGTGGGCGGTGCTCGCACCGACCGCCGCGCTGAAGAACGGCGCGCTGGCGGGGAGCTACGGCGGCATCTCCGGCGAGGCGACGATCGGCGTCGGCGTCGGCGCCAACGCGCTGATCGGCGGCTCGAACCGCACGATCGTGCTGCAACCGCTGAGCGTGCAGGCGCAGGAAGGCCTCAACATCGCCGCGGGCGTTGCAGAGCTCCAGCTCAGTCCGAGACGTTAGAACCGCAGCACCCTGATCCAGCGCATCACGTCGAGCAGACTGAGCGCGGCAGCCGCCACGTAGGTAAAGGCCGCCGCGCGCAGGATCTGTCGCGCGGCCGGCATGTCCTTGGGCGCCAGATAGCGGCCGGCCTGGAGCACGGGCAGCGCCCGGCGGAAGCTCGCGTCGTACTCGACGGGCAGCGTCACGGCGTGCACCAGTACGGCGAGGCTCAGCATCGCGAGACCGGCCATGACCTCGATGAGCAGCAGGTAGGGCGACTTGGCGAGCAGCAGGATCAGCGGGCAGGCGAGCATCACCACCGCACCGATCGACTGGAACCGCTGCGCCTGCTTGGCGAGATTCACCCTTGTCCTGAGCGGCGCATAACCGGTCGCATCCTGCATGGCGTGGCCGACCTCGTGGGCGGCGATCACCACCGCCGACAGCGACTGGCCGCCGTAGTGCGGCTTCGTCAGGCGGACCGCCTTCTTGTCGGGGTCGTAGTGGTCGCCTTCCGTGGTCTCCTCGACCTTCACATTGTCGAGGCCCAGCCGGTTCAGCAGATGGCGCGCGAACTCGGCACCGGTGCCGGGGATGTCGGCGCGTGGGCCGGAGTGGCGCTCGATGACGCCGCGCACCCAGACCTGCGGCAGGAATGCAAGCACGAGAATCGCGGCGATGACCAGCACACCGATGAGCACTTTGTTCCGTTCCTCCTGAAGGCATCTTGCCACAGGATATGGCGCATATGCGATCGGGGGATACTGAGTGGAGTAGGCCGGTGTCCGCGTGCTGCTCAGCTCCCGCCGTTCGCTCCGTTTCCGCCGTCGGCGCCGCTCCCGCTCCCCTTGGCGTCCGCCTCGCTCTTGCGGGCGAGATCGCCGCGCAGCCAGAAGGGCACGAGCACGCCGAGCATCAGCACCCGCATGACATGGTGGCCGCTGACGAAGGCTGCGTCGAGGCCGAGGGCCAGGGCCATGATCGCGGTCGTCTCGACGCCACCGGGCGAATAGGCGAGCCAGATCTGGAGCGTCGGAAGGCCGGAGACCCAGCCGAGAACAAGCGCCCAGACGAGCGCCACCGACGCACTGACCACGACAAGGCCGAGGCTTGCCGCCAGCAACGCGAACAGCAGGCGGAAGTCGGTGCCGTAGAAGTTGCTACCGATCATCGATCCGAGTGCGAGGAGGCCCGGCAGCACGAGCCAGAACGGCAACCCCGAGGTGAGCAGGCCCGATCCATAGAGGATAGCTGCCGCCAGCATCGATCCGAACAGCGACGGAGCCGGGGCGCCGAACTTTGCGAACGCAAATGCGGAGACCGCACCGGCCGCGAGCAGGACTGCAAGCTCGCCGAGGTGGACCGGCGGACCGCCAGGGCGGGAGAACCCAGCCGAGGTATCGGCGCCGAACAGGTGAAGCAGCGGCGGCAGCAGCAGCAGGATCGCGGTCAGCCGGACCACCTGCGTGATCGTCACGCGACGCGGATCGCTCTTGGTCTCGACCGCGAGTGCCAAGACATAGTTGAGCGCGCCCGGCACCGCCGAGAGGCGCGCGGTCAGCCGGTCGAAGCCGTGCACGCGCTCCAGGTAGATGCTGCCGACGGTCATGATCGAGAAGACGGCGGCGAACAGGCCGGCGATCGTCAGCGGCCAGCGGGCGGCAAGGGCCAGCGTCTCGGGCGTGACGGTGGAGCCCAGCGTGACGCCGAGCAGCACAATCGCTGCCTCGCAGAGCAAGCGCTGGAGGCCAACCTTGACGCCCGAGAGCGCCACCAGCGCCACCGCCGCCGTCGGACCGGTGAGCCATGGCAGCGGCATGCCGAGGAACTGGAACAGGATGCCGCCGGCGAAGCCGATTGCCAGCGTCTGAGCTGTCGTCGTCAGTGGGACTGTTGGCCGAGCCGACAATTACGATGCGGTCGCGACGGTGCGCGGCTCCTCGTGTTCTGTGGGAGATCCAGCCGATGCAGCGGCGAGCAAGAGTGATGAGCCGCTCTAGCAAACCGCGCCGCTGCTGACAATGCGCACCAGCGTCGCTAATGTCCGTCGCGAGCGGGCCCGTCCGTCGTGGAGGGTGCATTGCCGCTGCCAAGTGTTGGAGGAGTGCATGAGGGTTTCCGTGACGGTTGTTCGTTCCCTGGCGTTCGCGTGCGTCGTTGCCGTGACGGCGGCGGGCACCGTGCTCGCGCAGTCGAACAAGCAGTACGAGCCGAAGGTCGGCCAGGAAGGCAAGGACGTCGTCTGGGTGCCGTCGCCGCAACTGCTGGTCGACAAGATGATGGAGATCGCGAAGGTCACGCCGCAGGACACCGTGATCGACTTGGGCTCCGGCGACGGGCGCACGGTGATCACCGCGGCCAAGATCGGCGCCAAGGCGCTCGGCATCGAGTACAACCCCGACCTAGTCGAGCTGTCGAAGCGCAACGCCGCCAAGGCGGGCGTCGGCGAGAAGGCCAAGTTCGTCAAGGCCGACATCTTCGAGAGCGATTTCTCCGAGGCGACAGTGATCACCATGTTCCTGCTGCCCGAGCTCAATCTGAGACTCAGGCCGCTGCTGCTCAACCTGAAGCCCGGCACGCGGCTCGTGTCGAACACGTTCACCATGAGCGAGTGGCAGAGCGATCAGACGGTCTCGGTGGGCGGGCCCAACTGCTCGAGCTGGTGCACGGCGCACCTTTGGATCGTGCCGGCGAAGGTCGCCGGGACGTGGCAGCTCGGGAAGGACGAGCTCAAGCTCGAGCAGACGTTCCAGATGGTCACCGGTACGCTCAAGACCGGCGCAGGCTCGGCGGCGGTCACCGGCAAGCTCAACGGCGACCAGATCACGTTCAAGGCCGGCGATACCGAATACACCGGGAAGGTGAGCGGTGAGGCGATGGAGGGCGCGAGCAAGGCCGGCAACTGGAAGGCGATGCGAACCGGCAAGTAGGCTGACCAGCGCGAATTGGGGGCGGGGCGGCGGTTGCCGCTCCGCCTCTTTTCAATGCTGCCTGCCGTGGCGATCGTTCACGACATGTTCGCCGTGCACTTGACACCCGTCGGACGGGATGGCGAATGATCGCCCCGGCCCCCTCGCCGGCTCCGGACCGTCCGGATGCCTTTCGGCCGCGGTCAATCGGAACGCAATGGAAAATCAGCCGATACGCACGTACCTCGACTTCGAGAAGCCGATTGCCGAGCTCGAGAGCAAGGTTGCCGAGCTCAAGGCGATCAGCGACGACGGCGGCTCGGTGTCGATCTCGGAGGAGATCACCAAGCTTCAGCAGAAGGCGCAGGCCGCGCTTACCGACACCTACGGCAAGCTCACGCCCTGGCAGAAGACGCAGGTGGCGCGTCACCCGAGCCGGCCGCACGCGTTCGATTACATCAACGACCTGATCGAGGAGTTCACCCCGCTCGCCGGCGACCGCTACTTCGCGGAGGACGCGGCGATCGTCGGCGGCCCGGGGCGGTTCGGCGGGCGCTCGGTGATAGTGATCGGGCACGAGAAGGGCTCCGATACGGAGAGCCGGATCAGGCACAACTTCGGAATGGCGCGGCCGGAGGGCTACCGCAAGGCTGTCAGGCTGATGGAGATGGCCGACAAGTTCGGGATGCCGGTCATCACCCTCATCGACACCGCCGGCGCCTATCCGGGGATCGGCGCGGAGGAGCGCGGACAGGCCGAGGCGATCGCGCGCTCGACCGACTGCTGCCTGTCGCTCGGTGTGCCGCTCGTCGCGGTCGTGATCGGCGAAGGCGGCTCGGGCGGCGCGGTCGCGATCGCCACCGCCAACCGCATCCTGATGCTGGAGCATGCAATCTACACGGTGGCCTCGCCCGAAGCGGCGGCCTCGATCCTCTGGCGCGACAGCGCACGGGCGATCGACGCCGCCACCAGCATGAAGATCACCGCGCAGGACCTGATGCAGCTGAAGGCGATCGACGTCATCGTGCCAGAGCCGCTCGGTGGAGCACATCGCGACCCGGCGCGGGCAACGCGCGTGACCGGAGAGGCGATAGCCAAGGCGCTCGCCGAGTTCAGCGGCCGGACGCCGGCCGAGATCCGCAAGCAGCGGCACGAGCGGTTCCTGGCGATCGGGCGCACACTGTAGAGCGCAGGGGACAGGGGTTGGATTGCCCATTGATGGACTCATTCGTGTGTCCAGGGTGTCATTGACAGGGGTGCTTCGCGGGGCAACAAACGCTCCACGGGCGGGTTGGCGTTAATGGTCCCTTTACCGTTTCGAATCAAAACGCTTAGTCCTCGCGACTGGGGCAGGGATGGGCACGTCGGGCCTCGACACAATGGTTGTGCGTTTCGTCAGGCTGGCCTTCGCGCTGTGCGCGGCGCTGACCGCTGCGTCCTGCAGCCAGGTCGAGCTTTCGCCTGCAATGCAGCCGCTCTCGCAAGAAACGATGATGATGCTCGGCAAGAAGGGCATGTCGCCGAGTGCGCCGATCTTCATCCGCATATTCAAGGAGGAGTCCGAGCTCGAGGTCTGGAAGCAGCGCGAGGACGGCCGCTTCTACCTGTTCCGGACCTACCCGATCTGCAACTGGTCGGGCTCTCTCGGTCCCAAGGTCACGCAAGGCGACATGCAGGCGCCGGAAGGGTTCTACACGATCACCTCCCGGCAGATGAACCCGAACTCCCAGTACCATCTGGCGTTCAACCTCGGCTTTCCGAACCAGTTCGACAGATCGCTCGGACGCAACGGGCAGTTCCTGATGGTGCACGGCAACTGCAGGTCCGCTGGCTGCTATGCTATGACGGATGCACTGATGGAGGAGATCTACGGGCTGGCGCGCGAGGCCTTCATCGGCGGGCAGCCGAGCTTCGAGCTGCACGCGTTCCCGTTCCGGATGACGGAAGCCAACATGCGGCGCTATGCGACGAGCCCGCACTATCGCTTCTGGCAGATGATCAAAGAGGGCTACGACTACTTCGAGACGACGCGCCAGCTGCCGGCCGTTGCGATCTGCGAGCGGCGGTACGTGGTCAACGTCCGCTGGCGGGGCGGGGACGTCTCGCGTCTCAACCCGCAAGGGTACTGCCCGCCATTCGAGCGGCCGGCGATGGTGCCGTTCACGCCGCTCAACTGGTCGCAGCAGGCGGCGACGGATACGAGGCTCGGACCGATGTTCGGGCTCGGGGCGTCCTCATCCGCCATGAGCCCCGCCGCGGAGCCGGTCCGCTAATCTGAGTTTGCCCGACTGTGGTCGTCGCGCCCGCACCGCTGCATCCGAGTTGTAGCTGCGCAACAGTTGACGTCGGTCCGATCCCTCGGGACATATTGCTGGGGATCGGCGCCCCCCGCCGGGACGGGACCTGCTATCGTCGCCCGCACTCGGATGACAATCGCGTCCGGTGCGGGGTGGCGGGACACAGATCGGAGGGAGCGCATGCGGGCATCGGGTTGGCTCTCACTTCCTCTCGTTGCGGCCTTGCTCGCGGGCAGTCCGGCCGCCGCCGTCACTATCGAGCTCAACGACGTCGCCGCCGACCGGGTCGAGCGGCAGCGCGCATTCGCGGAAGGCAGCGTGCCGCTGCCGGGCACGCCCGATCTGACGCAGCTCGATCAGCGGCTCGAGGCGAAGGGCCTCAAGGCCGGCGCCGCGCTGTTCGTCCGCATCTTCAAGGCCGAGTCGGAGCTCGAGATCTGGCTCAGGCAGGGCGACCGCTTCGTGCTGCTCGATACATATCCGATCTGCCACTGGTCGGGGACAATGGGGCCGAAGCTCTCCGAGGGCGACAAGCAGAACCCGGAGGGCTTCTACACGATCAGCTCCCGGCAGCTGCACCGGAGCGGACGCTGGCCGCGCTCACTCAACCTCGGCTACCCGAACCGGTACGACCGGTCGCTCGAGCGGACGGGGTCCTACATCCTGGTGCACGGCGGCTGCTCGTCGGTCGGCTGCTTCGCAATGACGGACGGCGTCATCAACGAGATCTTCAAGCTGGCGACGGCGGCGTTCAGGGGCGGGCAGAGGCTTATTCACGTTCACGTGTTCCCGTTCCGGATGACGGACGCCAACCTCGCCGCGTACGCGGACAGCCAGTGGATCGAGTTCTGGCGCGACCTGAAGCAGGGACATGACGCCTTCGACCAGACCGGGCTCCCGCCGCGCATCACCGTCTGCGACAAACAGTATGCGGTCGAGCCGGCCGGGCCGCAGGAGGCAGCCAATCACGGCATTACAGCCGTGTGCAGGCCGCTTCGCACGGCCGAGCTGCTGACGTCGTCCGCGGAGGATGCGGACGTGGCGGCCTCCGAGCCGGTAGTCCGGCGGCCGGTGCGGCGGCTGGTGCGGACGAGCGCGAACCGCGCGGCAGAGTCGACGCGGCCCGAACTGCCCACCTACGAGGACGAGCGATCGCATTCGTTCGGCCGAGGCATATTCGAGCGGTAACGACCGGCTATTGGCTGACGCTTGTGGCCGCGGAAGCACAGCCGCGGACCTCTGTCGGCCCCGTTGCAGTTCAGGTCATATCCGGAACCAGGATGTAGTATTCTCGCGCGAGAGGGGGCGCGCGGCGGTCGTTTGCGCACCTGAAGTCGTTCGGTGTCCTCGCAAGCGATGTCCATGAGCTTACCGCGCGTGGCTGTCCGACTTATCGCGTTCGCGGCAGGTCTGCTGATCCTCGCCTGCACGATCGCCAGAGCCGGCGAGAGCGCCAGTGCCGACGACATCGCCAGGTTCCTCGCCGGGATGCCGCCATCGGCCGGGTCGCCGCTCGAGCCGTTGACACGCCGGACCGGCTGGCAGCAGCACGCGGCACAGCTCGATGCAGCCTGGAAGGACATCGAGCACCGCCAGCTCTCCCGCATCCGCGCATGGACCGCCAAGCACTTGGCCCAGCGCCAGCCGGTCGCCTTCTACATGTTCAGCGGGCCGGACTTCCTCTACGCCGACGCGTTCTTCCCGCATGCATCGAGCTACGTGCTGAGCGGGCTCGAGCCGGTCGGAGCGGTCCCCGACCCGACGCGACTGTCGCACGGCGCGATGCAGCGCGGCCTCGCGCAGGTGCAGGCCTCGCTCGTGACGCTCGTCAGCTACAGCTTCTTCATCACCGAGGACATGAAGGAGAAGCTCAAGGCGGGCGAGTTCACCGGAACGCTGCCGATCCTCTACATATTCCTCGCGCGTACGGGCAAGACGATCCGCGAGGTGAGCTACATCGAGCTCGACAAGGACGGCGTCGAGCGGCCTGCCACGGGCCGCGCCTCGGCGGGGAACGTCGCGACCGGCGTGAAGATCACCTTTTCAGGCAGCGACGCCCGCACGCGAACGCTCATCTATTTCAGCGCCGACCTCTCCGACGTCGCGGTCGCGCGCAACGGATTCCTCAAGTTCTGCGAGCGGCTCGGCACCGGCGACAGCCTGATCAAGAGCGCGTCCTACCTGCTGCACTTGAGCTTCTTCACCAAGGTGCGCGATTTCCTGCTCACGCACAGCGCGGCGATCGTCCAGGACGATTCGGGGATTCCGATCCGCCACTTCGATCGCGACCGCTGGGTGCTCAACGCATTCGGCAGCTATCGCGGGCCGATCAGCGTCTTCGCGCAGCATCACCAGGAGGCGCTGGCGAAGCTGTTCGCGAAGGGCCGTGCGACGCCGATCGAGTTCGGCATCGGCTATCGCTGGCGGCCGCACGAGACGAACCTGCTGCTCGCCGTCAGGAAGGTCGAGAGCGCGGAATACGAGCCGTAGCTCCGCGGCCTCTCCGTAGTTCATCCTTCGACTGATCAATCGGCGTGCGGCCGTGCGCCATTTACGATGCACACGTGCAATCCTGCACCCGCATATCAGGGTGCATACTGACTCTCAGCCTGAGCACTGAATCTCGTTCAGTTTTAGCAGTTGACGGAGCAAGTCGAGGATGTTGTGTTGCCGCCGTCGGACAACACTTCAATCGAAAGTTCCATCGGCGGCAGAGCAAGTTCCGGCACTGTGATGTGGCGGTGCGTTAGCTGATGAATGACGGGGGCGTGCGAAGCCCCCGCGCAATGCGAGCGCAATTTGCGGGTGGGTGGCACCCGCTCCTCCAGTCTTCGGGGGAACCTCCGCAGCATTCGTATATCTGTCGCCTCTCACTATCGGAGGTGTCATGAAGAGATTGTTGTTCTCAGTATGCGCAACGTTGGCCGCTTTCGGCCTCAGCGCGGGGGCAGCACATGCCGAGTTCACAACCGAAGGCATCTACAATTTCGAGACCGGCCGGTGGAACGACATCAGTCCGCCATCGCGGGCATCCCGCACGCAGCGCGCAATCGATTCCGCTGCGCTGAGTGAGGACGATGACGAGGCAGTGGAGCGGCGCCAGCGGCCACGGCAACGCGCCACGCGGCAGACCCGGCAGCGGACGAAGGCGGCGCAACGGCCGGCTCCGCGTCGCACGGTCACGGCGATCAGGCCCCCGACCGGCGGCAAGTTCGTTCGCCGCACCGCCCGGCCGGCGAGCACGACGGCGTCGTTCGGCAGTGGCCAAATCTCGGGCGTCGCCTCCTACTATTGGCAGGGGCAGCGGGTGGCCTCGGGCGGCTGGTTCAATCCGAACGCAATGACGGCCGCTCACAAGACGCTCCCCTTCGGAACGCGCGTGCGCGTCACCCATGCGCGCACCGGGCGCTCCGTCGAGGTCACCATCAACGACCGCGGACCGTTCGTCCGGGGCCGCGTGATCGATCTCTCCAGGGCGGCAGCCGGCGTGCTCGGCATGCAGGGCGCGGGGCTCGCCTCGGTCAACATCGAAGTGCTCGGCCGCTGATCCGGCAGCCGACGTAACGAATGCTCAGTGGGCGCTGCAAGGCGCCCATTGTCGCTTATTGGTTGCAGAGTCGACGCGGCCCGCTCGTGCCGGGCCCGTGTCGCGGCCGCATCGGGCGGCACGAAATGGGAGTGTCGGGTTGTCGCAAGGGGATGGCGAAACGCTAGACTCATGCCAATATTGCGCCCGAGCCAATCAACGGAAAGGAGGTGATCCAATGTCAAGTGGGATTATCGCGCTGGTCGTCACGCCTGAGCGGATCTCCCTGGATTTGGAGCAGCCTCCTCATCTCGGCTGATCCGCCGTGTTC
>JBIOVC010000445.1:0-5494 GCA_044867545.1 Hyphomicrobiaceae bacterium
CAGTGCCTCCAGCCGCTTGTCGAGATCGTAGAACCCCAGCTGACCCACGACATCCCCCGTCAATCGTCTGGGAACACTCGAATCTGATTTGCTCGGCCCGTGCCAGTGCTATTTTTCGAGGTGCCCAGGAGAATTTTCTTCAGATCGGAAGCAGGGAAGGGATCGTTGGAGCGCCCGTAAGCGAGCACCCGATAGCTCTCGGCATGAGCAATGCCCAGCGACAGTGATTGTTTGAGACGCCGACGCCATCGGCATCGATAGGCACTGCGGTCTGGAAAGCGGGGAACAAGGCACCCAGTGTCTCGTGGTCGACCGCCTGATCAAGCGCCGCGTTGACTGCGGACGGTTCGCGTCCCCGCAGGCCACTCAGGAAGCCTCGAAGCACCTGATCATTTCTCTTCGCCTTGGGCGCTTTGCCGAACGCGGACACGAGCTCCTGCCAGAGCACGCTTGGCGCTTCTGCGCCGCTCGCCAGCCCCCGGCCGAAATCAAACAACTTCCCAGGTCCTGCGACAAGATCCGGCAGCAACTCGCCGAAAGCCGCTTTGTCCTTGGCCGTCTCTTGGCCGAGATCCTGGACAAGAGCAGCTCGCCGTTGCATCGCCGTGGTGATGTCGCCATCGCCATCCGCTTCATCCAGATCGAGCCGCCCCGCTTTGCCGGAGAGCACGACGGCGCGCACTTTGTCGAGCAATTGCGTAGGGCGAAGCGCCTTCTCCAATTCCGCCAGGCGCTTTGCGGCATCCGGCAGCATCTTCTTGGCGTCGTATTGTTGCGTCTGGCGCACGGCGATCCAGCCTTCGCGCCAGACGGCCTTCTCACTAATCTTGCGGAACAGCCGATCAAGGTCCTCTTCCATGCCCGCGTTCCACAAGCCGCGGAACGTACGGGCAAGCAGTGCACGGACTTCGGCTAAAACCGACCAGACGAGGCTAGTGCTTCCGAAAGCGTCAGCGCTGAGCCGAACCAGTGTTGGACTTCTTTCCCCGTTCGCGGCCAATACCCATGGTCGCGAGAGCGTGCGCCAAATTCAAAGTCGTATGAAGAGTTGAAAGGTCCGGTGTCGAGAAGCTTTTCCAACGCCGAGAGACCTAGCCCACGCCACTTTGGCGAGTTCGAACCGACCAGTCCTTCAACGACCGCGACGCGCTGGTCGAGCGTCGCATGCGTTCCTGACAGATAGATGGTGAACAGCGAGCTGAATGCTCTCTCAGCGTCATTGCCATTCCCATCATTATCACCGCCCTCCACCAGGCTCACCAGCAGGGTCACGCATCGCTGAAACTGCTTCGCATCATAAGCGAGGGAGCGCAGCAGCGGGGTGAACGGCCGGCATTTCGCGATGGCAGTGGCACCGCCCGATGCGATCCCTCGTCCTAGAGCTTCCAGGACGGTATCGGGCGCCGTTGGCGCCACGTTCTTGAACATCTCCGCGCGGAGTTCATCGAGTTCCGTGACATTTCCCAGCAGCCCCTTAGCGGCCAACCATCTCTTGACGATGCCGACGGCCTCCTGGCTGTCGTCGAGATAGCCAAGCCGCCGGGAGAACGACTTCAAAAGCCGTTCTGGCGCTCCCGTGACAAGCTGCGCCTCGATGGTTGCAAGTGAGACGTTTTGAAGCGCCAACCTAGCCAGGCGGTTCGCGATGGCATGGGGGAGGATTGCCCGCCACACGTTGCGCTTTTGCGCTAGGTCGCGCCGCTGCAGCTCGGCGACACCCGCGAATACCTCTTGCGCGCTCTTGCCGATCAGCGCGCCGAGGCGTGGCAGCTCGGCTTCCTCACCAGAAATCGCCTCGCCCTGGAAGGAGTAGACCAGGGAGCACGCCTGGGCGACCCGCAGCAAGTCGTCGTCGCGCTGATGTCCTTGTTGAAAAAGCCGCCGAAACAGATCCTCGTCTTTCAACCCGGTGATCGTTTCACCGTTGCCGACAGTGGCCGCCAAAGCCATTGCGACGCGCGCGTTGCCGCCGGAGAATTCGGCAATTGTCCCAGCATCGACCTGCGATACAGCGTGGAAACGCTTTCGGACCAGCTTCTCGACCAACTCCTTCGATGCCGGCTCGAGCTTGAAGACCTCCGTCCCTTCCTGCTGGTCATCGCGAATGTCGTATTCGACCGTGAGCACGCTCAAGGGGCTGTTCGGCGAACGGCAGAGTTCTGACAGGCGCCGGTGCAGATCGGGAGGGCAGTTGTCGATCACGAGAATGGCGCGTGATCCTTGCGCAATGAGGTCGGAGGCAAGGCCAAATGGTTGCGGGTCCGGTCTATCCGCCAAGTTGGTGTAAATCGCTAAAGCCGCGTCCAGGGCGTGATTGCCTACCCGATCATCGAAGAGCGCTTGGACAAGTCGCGTCTTCCCGACACCGGACAGGCCGACCAGGCGGACGACTTTGCCAGGCTCGTGCAGGGCATCTCGGATACGATGGATTCCCACCAGCGCTCCAAGCCCGTCACCATCGTCCTTCGCTCCCGTTCGGATGCGCACCTTGTCATCCGCCAGATATATTCCTGCCACACCCTCCGGCGGGTGGGCCCAGGCGCCGTATGATTGCCAACCTTGGATTGCTTTGCCGGCGCGTTGGCGCACCCACGGGGTCAAGCCGGGGTGACTACGAACCCACGTCGCGATCCGTTCGCGGTCGTAGAAGTCCAATGCCAACCGGTCAGCGTTTGGGTGCGATACGACCGCTTCAGCCATAGCCGCCCGGCGTTCCTGCAACACGGGGTCTGCCGTCGAGCCTGTCCCGCTGACGATGACGTAAGCCCCGGCGAGCTTCACCAACTCCTCGATCGCAGGACGCAGGATGCCAGAAGGCTTCATCTCCTCCAGGATCTTGCCGCGCGGCATATCCGGCTTCTTGACCTGAAATACCGTCTTCGGGCGCGGCACAAATCCCTCAATCGTCGTGTCCGCGGGGAGGGCGACACGAACGTCCACACCGCCGTCAGCCGCATCCTGATGGCCGCCGGCCGTTACCGCGGATGCCGATAGCCCGCGCCTTCGCAGCTCTGCCTCGCAAAGCAACGCGACGAGGTTCCTCAGGTCCCCGTCGTTCAGTGCTGCAATGTCATCCCCCGTGATTTCCAACATCTGCACACGCTAGGCAGCACACCCTCTTGGGGTCAACGAATAAGAGGAGATTGATTGTGGAGGGCGCGTCCGCCGCCGGTGGGCTGCGAACCGGGGCTTCGTGAACCGAGCCGCTTTCGCGTCTCGGCCATCCAGCTTCGATCCCTCGCATCAGACATGCGGCATCCCTCGCGAGGCAGTTCCGCCATGCACCCCCGTATGTTCGAACCCAATTAGCGGTGGGTGCAGAGCCGCTATTCAAGAAGGGCGGCGAAATGGTCTGAGCGGCGGCGAGACGGCACCAGTGATGCCGACCTCTCAAGAGCGGCAAGAATACTCTTCGACCGACTTCGGCGGGTTCTTCAGACTTTGCCGGTGATCTCGCACGGCAGGGGCGGTCCCAGCCTCGCGCGCCACATGACGGCAGCAAGCGGTCCTCCACCTACCCCGCCGCGAGGAACTCGATCGGCGTATGGCATCGCCCAAATCGGGCCTGTGATACGGTCGATGCCATCAGGATTGCAGTGAAAGGCTATAGCTCCAAAACCTGTTCATGCGGAAAACCGCACCTCAAGCTTGGACTGCAAAGGCTGTGGCGGGCCCCCGAATCCACCGACACCGACAATTCAAGACTGCGGTCGGGGCGGGCCAGAGACATAAGACCATTGCTCCAAGTCGCGAAGCAGCAAGCACCCACTCCTTCGCCAGGAACAACAGATTGCCTTGAGCCTGCTTTCGCGGCGAGCTCGTGAGATCATTGGAACGGCATCACGACTGAGGAGGTAGCGAGCGAGCGATCGCGCGTCGACCGGGGGTCGGCGTGCGGATCTGACACTGTGGAATTCTGGCGCGGACCGCTTCGGTGCGGTGGCAGCATCAGCCGTGAACATGGCCGCATGCGGGCCGGAAAGGCCGCCGTGGTTCACCGCGAGCGAGTTTGCGAGCGCACGCGGCTATTTGCGAAGGATCTTTACCATCGCCTTGCCCTTGGCGAGTTCGTCGATGAGTTTGTCGAGGTAGCGGATCTCGCGCATCATCGGCTCCTGAATCTCCTCCACGCGGACTCCGCATACGACGCCGGTGATCAGAGAGCGAGACGGGTTCATCTTCGGCGCGTGGGCGAAGAAATCCTCGAAGCTCGTCTTCTTCGCAAACTCGGTTTCCAGCGAGGCCTGGCTGTGACCGGTGAGCCAGCGGAAGATCTCGTCGACCTCGGCCCGGGTGCGGCCCTTCTTCTCCACCTTGGCAATATAGGAGGGATAGACGCTCGCGACAGGCATGGCATAGACGCGGCGCCAGTTGGCGGCGGCCCTGGCTGTTGCTTGCTTCATGGCGGCTAGTCCTCTGGCGGCCCCGTGACGACGGGCATGACGTCGATGCCGTCGCCGGGGAAGACGGTGATGTGCGGGTGGTCCTGGAAGAGGCCGGCGGCGGCGGTGGTGACGCGCCTGGTCTTGCCCACCATGACGTCGGTCGCGACGATGGCGGCGGCGTTGCGCTTGCCCCACTCCTCCCACGCCTTCAGGCCGACCTTGTCGATCGCCTCCTGCTCGGATTTGGGGCGCGCGCGGAAGGCGGCGAGGTCTGCCGGTTTCATGGTGTAGACGGCGACGAAGCGGGGCATGGGCGTGCTCCGGACTTGGTGGGATGTCCATCATAGCAAGGTGCCAGCAACGCTCGCATCACGGCTCGAAGGGCATGTCGGGCGCCGCGGGACGTTTGCGCCGTTTCGGGCCAGTCCACATGACCCCCCGATACCCTTGCAAGGGACGCAACCTTTCGTAGCGATAGGCCCATTCCGGCGAGTCCTCGATGGCGACGTGATAGAGCGGTTCGCGACCGGTGCGCCCGTCGAACAAGGCGCGCGGTATGTTCACCATCTTCGATGACTGCCCCCGCGTATACGCAATGGGAGTGCCGCAGCGGGAGCAGAATGCGCGTGTATCCCCGGTCGCCTCGTCTTTGAAGCGGGTAAGCTGGCTCTCGCCCTTGGCCACGCGAAAACGGCTGCGCCAACAGCCGACATACGTCGCATAGGCGGCGCCATGCGCCCGCCGGCTGGCCCGCGAATGGTCGTGCCACGCCCAGAATGCTGGAATGCTGATCTCGACCTGCACCTTGCCGCACAAGCACTGCCCTGTCGCGATGCCGGCTGGCGCCTTGCCGAACGCCTTCACCGTAACCCGGCTCATGTCACACCTCCGGGGGGACTATAGCGTGCCTCAGGAGGACGTGCTTAGCGCCACGGCGGCGGAACGGCCCAGCTATACAGTGCACGAAGTCGCTTCGCGACGACCCGCGTGCGCGGGAAGGAAGACAGAGGTGGCAGCGCCAAACGGCTCACTGACGAGTTGAGGTGACGGGTCGGGAGCCCCGCCTTGAGATCGAGGTCGTCAGCAACCTCGCTCAAGGAGCAAGCTCC
>JBIOVC010000446.1:0-2569 GCA_044867545.1 Hyphomicrobiaceae bacterium
GAGCGCGACTACATGTACGCGCAGTATGCGACCGACCCGCAGATGCGCCTCAACGTCGGCATCCGGCGGCGCCTCGCGCCGCTGATGGAGAACAGCCGGCCCCGCATCGAGCTGATGAACAGCCTCCTCTTCTCGATGCCGGGCACCCCGATCATCTACTACGGCGACGAGATCGCGATGGGCGACAACGTCTATCTCGGCGATCGCAACGGCGTGCGGACGCCCATGCAGTGGAGCAGCGATCGCAACGCCGGATTTTCACGCGCCGACCCGGCGCGGCTGTACGCGCCGGTCATCATGGATCCGGTCTACGGGTACGAATCGATCAACGTCGAGGCGCAGGAGCGCTCGCCGTTCTCGCTGCTGCACTGGATGAAGCGGATGATCGCGCTCCGCAAGCAGCACCCGGTGTTGGGCCGCGGCTCGCTCCAGTTCATCTCGACGGCGAACCGCAAGATCTTCGTCTACCTGCGCAAGTACGAGCAGGAGATCATGCTCTGCGTCGCGAACCTCTCGCGCACCGTGCAGCCGGCCGAGATCCCGCTCGCGGAGTTCGCCGGCCTCACTCCCGTCGAGATGCTCGGTCAGAGCGAATTTCCGCGGATCGGCGAGCTGCCCTACTTTCTCACGCTCGCGCCGTACGGCTCGTACTGGTTCCAGCTCAAGGAAATGGTCGTGCCGGTTACGGCGCGCACGGCCCCACTGCCGGAAGAGCATGCGCCACTCCCTTCGCTCTTTGCAGGCGTCGTCTGGGATTCGATCCTCGACGGCGGGCTGCGCACGATCATCGAGCGCCGCGTCCTGGTGCCGTTTCTCGAGCGCCAGCGCTGGTTCGGCGGCAAGGCGCGCGCGATTGCCGCAGCGCGCTTTGCCGACTGGGCACGGCTGCGTGGCGGCACCCACCCGGCATTCCTCACGATTGTCGAGGTCGACTATCGGGACGGCGGACCCGAGCGCTACGTGCTGCCGCTGGCGATGGCGGGCGGCAGCGAGGCCGCTGCGATCGAGCATGGGCACCACTCGGCTGTTCTGGCAAAGGTGACCGGGGCGCGGAAGGGCCTGCTGTACGACGGCCTGGTCGATGACGAGGCGTGCGCAATGCTGCTCGCGCTCGTGCAGGAGGGGCGCGAGCTGCCGATGCGGGTCGGCCGCCTGCGGTCGACGGCCCGGCCGCTTCCGGGGCGCGTGCCCGCCGATCCGGTGGCGCCGATTTCCCGCACCGCGCCCGACCAGAGCAACACGTCGGTACTGTTCGGCAGGCGCTTCATCATGAAAGTCTTCCGCCGCGTCGAGCCGGGGACGAACCCCGACGTCGAGATCAGCGAATTTCTCGCGGCGCACCGGTTCACGCGCGTGCCTCCGCTCGCCGGCACGGCGTCGTACCTGCGAGACGGCGACGAGCTCGCATCGGTCGCGATGCTGCAGCAATACATCCACAACCAGGGCAACGGCTGGCAGGTCACGATCGAGGAGCTCGGCCGCTATTTCGAGCGCGTGATGGCGCTGTCGCCGCCGCGCCTCTCGCACGACGAGGTGCATGCGTGGATCCGTGGTGAGCGTGCTGAGCCCCCCGAAGACGTCGCGGAGACGATGGGTACGTATCTCACCCTGGCGGAAGTCCTGGGCCGCCGCACCGGAGAACTGCACGTCCGCCTCGCCGACGCGGCGGGCGACCCGGCGTTTCTGCCCGAGCCGTACGCGGCCGAGCACGTCCGGGCTATGGCGGCCGCGATCCGCCGCCATGCCGCCGATCAATTCGCGCTGCTGGAACAGTCGCTCGATCGGCTGGACGACAGGCGCCGGGAGCTGGCGCACCGTGTGCTCGCACAGCGCGCCGACCTGTTGCACCGGCTGGAGGAGGCGGGCGACATCCGCGATGGAGGCCAGCGGATCCGCTGCCATGGCGATTACCACCTCGGGCAGGTGCTGGTGACCGAAGGTGACGTGGTCGTCATCGACTTCGAAGGCGAGCCGGCGCGGCCGCTCGCGGAGCGGCGCGTCAAGTCGTCGCCGCTGCGCGACGTCGCCGGCATGATGCGCTCATTCAGCTACGCCGTCCTGACGGCCCTCAGCGCGGCAACGCTCACGCGCCCCGAGGACGTCGAGCGTCTCGCTCCATGGGCCGACCTCTGGGAGACGTGGGCCAGCGGCATTTATCTCCATGCGTACTTCGCGTCCACGCGGGGGGCGCCGATTCTGCCGCCGCGCGTCGAGGATCTGGAGGCGCTGCTTCCGATCTATCTCCTCGACAAGGCGCTGTACGAGCTCGGATACGAGTTGAACAACCGTCCCGACTGGGTCCACATTCCGCTGGCAGGATTGCTGCGCCTGCGTTCACCGCTGCTCGCCTAACAGAAACGTTCTTGCACGAACGGCCGTCTGCTGAGCTGGTGGAGTTCTTCAACATCGGCGGCCAGAAAGTGGAGCGCTACGAAATTTCCACCTACGAAAGCCTCATCGATATGGCCGACAAGCTCGGGATGACGGACACAGTCGACTTGCTCGAGGAGAACCTGCAGGAGGAGGAGGCCACGCTCAACACGCTCAAGGTGTTCGCGTCGGAGTTCGA